>JAKAQK010000010.1 GCA_021822625.1 bacterium
ATATTGTCTTTATATTGTATATTCAAAGATAGATTTATATTATATTATTTGTTTTTATAGTATATATATTGTCTTTATATTATATATTCAAAGATAGATTTATATTATATTATTTTTATAATATATTTATATTGTATTCTGATTATACTAATATAAAAAATAAAAAAAGTGAATAAAAATTTATATAAGCGGCACGGTTACAAATACAGTTATAAAGTTTCATAGCTTTCATAAAAGCCTACAAGAAACAAATTAAAATTTACATGGCTCCCTGAGCAAATATAACAGCAGGTATAGTCTTGAATAAAATAATAAAATCAAGTTTTAATGACCAGTTATCGATGTATTTTAAATCTAAAACAACCCTGTCTTCAAAACTTAGCCTGCTCCTTCCGCTTATTTGCCAAAGACAAGTAATTCCAGGTTTCATAGACAAGCGTCTTCTCTGAGCGATGGAATATTTAGCGACTTCATCAGGCATGGGGGGTCTCGGTCCCACAATGCTCATATCGCCGCGCAGCACGTTATAAAATTGGGGCAATTCATCTAAACTGGTTTTTCTCAATATTTTGCCTATCCATGTCAATCTCGGGTCATCCTTAAGTTTTACCTCTATTCCGTCCGGATTAAATTTTTTTCTTAATTCTTCTCTCATTGCATCGCTTGTTTCAATCATGGTTCTGAATTTGTAAAAAGTAAAAAGCCTTCCGTGCAAACCGACTCTTTTGCTTTTATATATAATATGCCCTTTGGACGAAAATTTAATTAATATTGCTATTATTACCGAAGGAATAAAAAACAGTATTATCCCAAATAGTGAACCGATAATGTCTATGAAACGTTTTATAAGAAGAAGTATTTCATCTTCGGGAGCAGTATAAAATGAAAGCATGGGCAGATTATCTATTTTTTCGAATGATATTTTTGAATATTTAAAAGGAATAAATTTTGTAACGATTTTAACGGTAATACCCATTTCTTCCAAAAGAAGCGTTAATTCTTTTATACCGTTTAAATCATTCTCATTGACATCGAATATCACCTCATCTACAGGATTTTTAATAACATAATCTGGAATAATCCGGATGTTATCTTTATTTATTATGCCTGCCGATTTTAAACCTAAATATTCGTTTTTTTTAATTGTCTTTTCTATTTTCTCAGATGAATGGACGTCGCCTACTATTAATATTGTTCTTAAAGAATAATCGCGCTGTTTGAATATTTTTAATATTTTTTTGCTTAAATAGTTTGAAATAACTAAAAACAAAAATACGTAAATCGCGAAATATCCGATAAAAAGTCTTGATACATAATGAACTCTCAGCATAAACAAAATGCCGTAAAAAGTTAGTATTGCAACAAAAGTCAATTCAAAACTTTTTAAAAATTGCACTATGATGTTTTTTTGAATAAACAAATCTTTATGAAAACTGAATATAATGAGATAAAAATAAAATATGATTGCGATAGGAATAAGCATCCAGATATAGTTATATAACGGCAATAAACCAAATCCTACAATGAATGGGTCTGCAATATTAGCGGTAAAATAGGCTAAGAAGTACGCCGCTACTATAAAAAATAAATCTACAACATAAAGATAATTTGACAATATTTTGTTTTTTTGAGATATCATAATGTATATTTTTATTTATATTTCATATATTTTTATTTATATTTCATATATGTTTATAATGTATGCTTATAATCCGAAATAATGAATAATTAATGTAGATATAACTCATAAAAAAATAATATAGACAACTTACTTAATAGAGTAGATTTAATGATTTTTGCCGGAATTTTCAGACATATTTAAAACAGAAGCGAAAATTGCAAGAAATAAAAGCCAGAGGTCCGTCAACTGGTCATTGGACATATTGGAAATTCCAATGAAAGAACCATAAAAAACCATGCTCATTCCTGCAGTCATGACCGATATTTTTTTAACAAATGTATCTTTAGAGTTTACATATAATTTAATAGGCTCTTTTAGTCCCAAAAAAAACAACCACATCAACATAATAAAGCTGAATATTCCAGTTTCTGCCAGCGTCTGCATATAGCCGTTTTCCGGCCAATTATCATAAGTATCATATTCTTTTTTTCCGGTTTTGGGATTATAGTAATCCGGAAAATGCACATTCTTATGAGTATTAAAATATTTTGAAAATGCTCCAACGCCGACGCCGGTTAACGGATGCCCGAAAAAAACGGCAGCGGCAGATTCCACTAAAGCTATATGGCTTTCTATATCTGCGTGTCCTTTGACTTCGCATAAATAAATTTGAGGGTTAAACATCGCAAATATTCTACTTCTAAAACTTTTAGAAGCATATAAAAAACCGGCATTAAATATTAAAATTACTATTAAAGCCGTAATAAATATTTTTTTTGACCTTAAAAACATTATAATGAATATACCGAGAAAAACCCCAATCCATGCAGACCTTGCTTTAGAAAGAACGATAGAAATCAAACCGGCGAAAATTATAACACTTATTAAAAGATTTTGTATAACTCTATTATTTATAATGTTATTATTGACAATTTTATTAATTATAACTTTTGTTTTATTGCCTATATCGTCAATCCTGTCCGCCTTGCTTGTACTATTTGCGCTAATTGCAATATTTTTACTGTTTCCACTAATTGCGCTAGTTGTATTATTTGCGCTATTTGAACTAACCGCTGTACTATTTGCGCTAGTTGTATTATTTGCGCTAATCCTATTATCTTTATTATTTAATCTTTTAAATTTCAGTATATATAAAGAAATAAACAACACTATTCCGTATGAAGCCTGAACCGGATAACCGTCCCAGTTGCCTATAAGTCCTGTTACTCTATTTGCGGAATGAAGCGCATTAATAAAAATACCTTGAAAAAAACCATAGAAAATAGCTACCGCTATCGAAAAAGCAAACGTATAAATTATAAACATAATTCTTTTGTATGAGTTCAACAGTTCTGCAACTACAAAGAAAAATGCAAAAAAATACAAAATCTCTCCGCCTTCATTTATACTGTCGCTAAGACTATAAGTCCATAGAAAGGAAAGAGCAACTATCAAAACATATATAATAATAGGCTTATTAAAAACTGTATACGGCAATTTAAAATTTCTTCTAGAAATGCGGAATGCAATAAAAAAAATAATTGAAAAAACGATCCCAAAAATTGCTAATCCGTCTTTTATAGGTATGAAAAGCGCAAATAAAAATATACCGCCAAGCGACGCTTTTTCAAAAAAACCGCTTAATGAAGGTTTTTTTAAGGCTAAAAAAATTAAAAATAAACTAGCACATAAAATAGCTGCAATTTTTGCAATAAGAATAGCGTCCATTAATTTTAGCTTCAATTGCAGCCGAATATCGCATTTTAATAATTAATGGGATTATCGGCAGCGGAACATTGTAATATTATTATGTTATTTGTTGCGTTTCTATAAATATCAAAAATCAATAAAAAGAAATATTTCAGCCTAATATTGTCTCCTCGTCATACGGACAATATAAAATAATATAATACTGCATTAGAATATTATTGTCAGATGAACAATACAATATAATACAAATAATACAATACAATACCGCATACACGGAAAAAGAAATATTTCAGCCAAATATTGTCTTCTCGTCATACGGACAATATAATATAATTCCGCGGTGGAATATTATTGTCAGATGAATAATACAATTTACAGTATTGCAGTACGTCGGATTATTTGTCTGAATTCCCTGTTATCATACATACGTCAATATATGTATTTTACAAAATTTTATTATACAAATCTATATATTTTAATGCTGAAGCGTTCCAGCTAAAATCTGAATTAACGCTATTAATAACAAACTGCCCCCAATCTTTTTCATAATACAAATTATACAATCTGTCTAATGCCCATGAAACAGCATGCGTGTCGATATGCTGAACGGCTATTCCGTTGCCGTGTTCGCTATCTCTATTTAAATCTGTAACGGTATCATGGAGACCTCCGGTATCGCCCGCCAAAATTATACCGCCGTATCTCATTGAAATCATTTGAGACAATCCGCACGGTTCGGTTCTTGAAGGCATAATAAAAATATCCGACGAAGCATAAATTTTATGCGCCAGTGCTTCGTCAAATCTTCCTATTTTAGCATAGACTTTATCTTTATAAAATTCTTGCAGATACAATGCTTTTTTTTCTATAAAATGTTTCCCCGTTCCTAAAATTAAAACTTGAAATGGAAAGTCATTCCAGTTAAAAAGTGTATCTATAAAAACATCTATACCCTTTTCTTCAGTTAATCTGCTGACTACTCCAAGAACAGGGAGCTGCTTGCCGCTGCTGTTTTTTTTAGAACTCAGCCCTATTTCTGAAAACAGCGCCTTTTTATTTGCTTCTTTAAAATTTTTCCAGCTGTCATAGTCATTAACATTATAGGGTCTGTTCTTTCCGTTAAAATTAGCATTTAAAAAATCATCGCTCTTCGGATTCCAATACTCTTCGTCAATCCCGTTTAAAATGCCGTAAAGCTTTCCATTTTCTCTTAAATGCCTCAACTCGCCGTCAAGCCCGAATCCTCTATGAGGCATAGTAATTTCATCGGCATATGTCGGACTTACCGTAGTAACGGCATCGCTTAAAAGAAGCCCGCCCTTCAACGCGTTAAATGTACCAAAATGTTCAAAGGCATCCGAAGAATTAAATTTAAAATCAATACCGATATCGTATAAGTCGTCAATCGGATATACACCCTGATATCCGAGATTATGTACGGTAAAAACGATTTTAGGTCTATCATTTTCATTAAAGGTCTGTTTTATAATTGCCGGCACAAGTCCGCCTGACCAATCGTGAGAGTGCACTATTTTAGGAATACCGAGTATTTTCATACAGTGAACGGCGGCATGGGCAAGAAGAGAAAATCTCCATAAATTATCGCGATAGCCTACTGTTCCGCCATGCGGACCATAAACATCATTCCTTCCGAAAAAATGATCCTGTTCGACAAAAAGAAGAGGGATTCCGTCCTTAGTCCTAGCTTTTTTTATGCCAAAATCAAATGGAATGTCCCCAAAATAAACCCTTCCTGTAGGCAAATTTTCTTCAAACTGTACAAATCGTCCATAGTCGATAAATTTATAAGCAGGTATAACTACTTTGACGTTCATGCCTAATTTTAGAAGATACTTAGGAAGACTTCCGATGACATCGCCCAACCCGCCGGCTTTTACTAATGGAGCCATTTCAGGAGCGACAAACCATATTTCATCATTAAAATTATTCAATTTTATAATCCTTATTTAATTTAATTGTTTGTTCGCGTTATGTTCATTATGAATAAGTCAGGACTATTTGTTTTATATGAATACGCAGTTTAATTTTTTTCCGCTTTCCATTCAATATTTATGTCTGAAATAACACTTTTTTCCGTATTCCACGAAAGATTAAGTTCAGATGCCTGAAATATTTTTTCATATCCGCCTTCATAAAGTGAAAGCGTTGTAATAGGAGAACAATTTAACAGCGGCGTAAGAGCAATATTTATTACATGAGCGTTATTTGCTTTATAATTTGCATATCCGTTTGTGCTGATAAATGCCTTCAAATTACCTCCCCAGAAAGAATCGCCTAATTCTATAGGCGAATCGACGGGTATATTTACAAGTTCTTCACGCAAACCGTAAATATTTTTGCCATCGGGTTTAATATAAGTAGCAGGACCGTCGCCGCCGGAAAACGAAAACCTGAAGAATACCGACAAATCTTTTAATAAATATTTATCATTGTTGTTATCGCTATTATTATTAATAGTAATGCGATACCGCACGGCATCGGAGATTGTTATTTCTAAATTCAGCAAAATTTTATTTTTAACATTTCCTTGAAATGCAATGTTATTTTTATTAAGCTCTTTTTCAATACTGCTTTGAGCGCCATTCATTTCTTTATTTCTTTCTTCGTTTTCTCTGAGGAACCCTTCCGATTTTATGACAAAAACACCATCGCTGTTCTTGATTGATTTCAAATTAAAATTCAAATCAGAACCGTTATAAAGCATTTGAAAATGCGGCATCAGCTTATTCTCGGTTACTAAATCTTTAGCCGTTAAACCGTCGGGAATCTTTATATTATCATGAATGGTGTGCGGAACATGGTCTTCATTTGCTTCCGTCTTTTTATTTTCTTCAGGATTATTTTGTAAATTCAGCTTATCTTTAATAATATGTATATCATATTCATCGTGCAGACAAAAAATATCTCCAAAAGGATTATACATACCTTCTGCAATATAATCAAGAGCAATAATCTGAGACGCTGAAGGTTTATACACCGCCTGCCAAAATTTATTTCTTACCTGATATTCTATTTCGCCGTCCGCATCAAAATCAAATATATCTATTTTATATTTATTATCTTCGTTATTATTGTTTTTATTGCTGTTAAGATTAAAACTTTTTTTATTGCCGTTTTTATAATTTTTGCCGTTATCATCGGTATAATTATAATTATTATAGTTATCGCCGTATGTACGAATTAATTTATCTACTATCAAATCATGATACGCATAAGCTTTAATCAATGAATTTTGTATAGCTCTTCTTAAATGGGGCAAATAAATTCCGCCAAAGACGCCGTGCCAATACGCATCATTTGCCTGAGATTTAAACAGTTCTATTTTTAAATTTTTATAATCCGGAAAATCCTTTATTTCCGGAAATTTTATTTTTAACCTATGAATTTTACCGCTTAAATAAAGCATTCTTTTATGCAGCAGATTGGATTCAGGATAATGAATAAAAAAATTGTGCCATATTCCTCCTGCTAATACGGCATCTGGATATTTTTCTTTTGTATAATTGTATTTAAATCTTTTTTCTACGGGTAATGTCCATTCTCCCATTTCTCTATAGCTTGACATAGGCAAATATACTAGCTGTCTGGATGAAATCTCTCCTATCAGTTCAGACGGAAGCTTCATTTTAATACCGCTTGACGAACTATTAATATTAGTCAAAAATTTATGCAGCCATCCGTTATTATTGCTGCAATTATCATTTACAAGACCGTTGTTATCGTTATTATCGTTGTCTCTGCTATGAGTATGAGCATTCTCATTGCCGCCGCCGCTGTTAGCGTTGCTGTTTTCACTGCTCGTTTTAACGCAGTTTTCATTTTCATTGCTGCCGTTATATTCGCGATGCCGTTCGGAATCTTCAAATTTTTTGCCGTAAACCCATTCATACGTATCCGGCCAGCCTCCCATTTTTTCACCGTCGTCTACCATAACTGAAAGATTGGATAACCTGCCGTTAAGGTATAAAACTTCACGAATCGATTCATCGGGCTCGGCAAAAGGGAGCTTGTATCTCAGCCTTTCGTGAATCGGAAATAAATTGAGATATTTTCCGTTGTATTCTGTCAGAAAGATTTTATCTATATCATTTGAATCAACGCCTGATTGAAAAAATTGAAAATCATCTAAAAAAGCGTAGTTTATACCGGCTTCATTAAGTGATTCAATAATATCCGGCTGCCAAATTCTTTCGGTAATCCAGGCGCCTTTAGGGTAAACGCCGAAATATTTTTTAATTGCTTTATTTAGCATTTCGAGCTGTTTTATTCTATCGCTTAGAGGAATAGATGCCAGTATCGGCTCATAATAGCCTCCGCCTAACATTTCAACCTTGTTATGCGCAACGCCTTCTCTTATAAGTTTTATCAGTTCAGGGTCATTCTTAACAATCCATTCAAGCAAATAACCGGATATATGCAGACAAAATTTGCAGGAATCGTATTTTAAAAGGGTTCTTATAAGCGGACTGTAAGATTTGTTATGCACCTCTTTTAATACAGATTCAAAATTGCCCACAGGCTGATGACAGTGAAAACCTAACAAAAAATTTGTCAATTAAGACTTCCCCCTCTTCATAATTCCTCCCATTTCTGCAATATTTATATTTGAAATAACGTTTGAAACAGCTAAGGTATCATCCAAAATAACAGGCGGATTTTTATCCATAAGAATATAAACGCTTTTTAGATGCTGTCTAAAAACTTTTTCCATCATTGATTGGGACAATAGCGGATTATCTTCGCCAAGCCACCAGAACCAGTCTGAGCCTTCGCTTTTTAATATCTGTTCCTCAACTTTTTTAATTTTAGTTTCATTCTTTACGTGTTTTTTCCATTCTAAAAACTCTTGTTTTGCGTTTGCAAGAAGCTTCCATGCACAATTTTTTTGCTTTTCTCCTATCCACATTTGCAGATTTCCGTTAACCCATGACCCTGGATAAATACTATCTAAAATTATAGACTCCTCCGCTTCAAATGCGTCTTTTAACGTAAGCATATTAATTTCATTAGTTTGCGCAAACAATTCATATAAATCTTTCAAAAAATAGAATCCGTTTTCAAAATAATATTCCCATGCATTTTCGCCGTCCATAATTATTGAAACGACAGCATTTTTATCAGCCATGTCTGTTTCTTTAAGCCTGTTTACAAAATCGTTTGCGGCATCGTCGCCTCGCCATTTAGCGTATGTAAAACCAATGATATCAGACAATCCGGAATCTCTAAATATCATTTTCATGGATGAATTTTTCCATTTATAAATTTTATAAAGCGGGATTATATTGCGCCCCTCCATCGAAACAGGTTTATGAACATCGACCCCTAGAGAATTGCTTAATACTTCTTCGCCGCTTGCGCAAAAATTAATATTCTCTTTCGCAAATAAATTTAGCATTTCAGCCGAAACGGCGCCTTCCGAAGGCCAAACAGCTTTTATATTAAAAAGTTTATCGTCCTTTCTATAATAATTATCAATTCTTTTTATATTTTCCTTCGCACTATTTAATCCATCCGGATATGTATTCAATTCAATCGATTCATATTGTATTCCCGTGATTTGCGCAATGACGCTTCCGGCGTTAATATCGAGCAAAAGCGGCAATATCGGATGATAAAAAGGCGTAAAAGTAACTTCATACTCCCCCTTCTTTTTTTTAGAAAGCTCGTCCAATATAGTTTTATCTATTAGCCGAGAAGGATAATCTGGATATTGAAGAGGAATTTCCGCTCCTTTTATATAGGGCTGTCCGTATAACGACAGTCCGTATCTTAGCCATTCGGACATCCTATTTAATAAGAGCATTCTGTCGTAATATGTATATCCGTATTCCTTGTTTATTAATTGTCTTATCACCGGGTCATATCTTTTGATCCACTCTCCGCACCATGCAAGATGAAACCACACCGCCAGATCAAAATAATATGAATCGTTCAAATAATGCAGCTTATAGTCGTCTAACGAAAGTTCGACCAGTCTTTTATACGGTTCAAACCTTTCTATTATTCTTTCTTTGTTCGCCCATTTATAATATTTTACCATCCATACTCGCCATTCATCCGTAAGTTTATCGATAACTAAAGGCTTAAGAAATTTATCTGGCAGAAGATTTTCAATTTTCTGAGCGTCTTTTTCCCGTAAGGCTAATTCCAATTGTAAATTATAATCCTGCCACTGGTCAATCAGCACCGGCGTTATATTTATATTAACCTTAATACCCTCTACGGACATGATGTTAAGAGGCATATCTATATAATCTTTTATAGCATGAAGATAAACCCACGGAAGCATAAATTCATTATCATGCGTTCTATAATCAGGCTGATGCATATGCCACCATAAAATTAAGTTCATCGAACAGTTAAAACCGTCAGTTTAAACATATAATTATACTTATAAATTTAAATCTGTACGCCTCCTCAATATTATATAGATCGTATTATTTTATTTTTTATTATTGTTACTATATTTATTATTATTATACTATATGCTGCGTTAATATTGCTATAAGCCATATTGTATTATTATTAAAATTCATTAAAGATATTTATATAAAATTGACTCCTAACCCGCGCTAACTTGATATTAACTAACTTGTTATTAACAAATATATTCTTAGCAGACATCTTTTCCATAAAGTTCTTTGGCATCAATCCACGGAAATATGTTATCTTTATAACATATATCATCAAACCATTGCTGATTAAACGGCTCATTTCCTATTGCCATAGATATGCATCTTTCCGCTCTTATCAAGTGCGCTTTAACACGCCTTTCCGAGTAGCTTACTGCCTGCCCGGTAGAAAGCAGAAACGGCCAATCGCTAGATTCTGCCAGCAGTAATTCTCTTGCTGCCTGATTAAGCACTTCACCGTAAATTACATCATTATATCTGTTTTTGCATATATCTATTAATTCTATCGCCGTATCCGATAAAAATTGCTGGATTTCATCATTTTTACCATTTAGCCACACTTCGCTGTAACCCCCGCCTCCCCATGTAGAAGTGGCAGGTTGAGCTATCCATACCTGTTCTTTAGGACTATAAAGCTCTCCGTCTTTATATTTTACCTTAGAAAGCGTTTCTTTAGATATATCTTCCGCAGATGCAGATTCTATATTGTCGTTATTATTTAACTTTCTTAAAACAGATTCCAGCCACCACGGACCTTCAAACCACCAATGTCCGAATAATTCGGCATCATACATGGAAACTATTACAGGCGGTTCGCCTATAGCATTTTTTAAATAATTCCCTTGCAATACTCTGTTGTATACGAACTGTTCGGCATGTTCCGAAGCTTTCCTTTTTGCGGCGCCGGGTCTATAAGCTTCTTTATAAGTTCCTGTTCCGGTAATAGCATAATATTTCAATCCGGTGAACGTCTTAATACTTCCATGCCTTAAGGGGGTTAGATGAGGCAAATCAAGATCAAATCCGATATCTCTATAAAATTCTCTATAAATAGGTGTTCCCGGATACCCTTCTTTGCTTGACCAGACCTGCCGTGAACTTTCAGGATCTCTTCCAAAGGCAACAAGCCCAAATGGCGTAACGACCGGCGAAAAACACCCGTTTGGCGGTTCAGGAGAAGCCATTTCTATTCCGTGCTGGTCTAAGAATGTATAAAATATTTCATACCTGCTTAAAATAGCATCGAAACCGGCAGTGTAGCCGCATTCCGGCAACCATATACCCGAAGGTTTAATTCCAAGCAATTTTTCGTGAGTTTCAACGCCAACTTGTATTTGAGCAACTATGGTTTCCGGTTCGCCAACCATAAATAATAAAAAGCCGTGCGTTGCTGCAGAAGTTATTATTTTGACGTGACCCAGTTTATTGTGTTTCAACAGCTGGTTTATTAAATACTGTCCGCCGCCATTATTCAGTTTGGCAGCCCAGTTCTTATACCTCTCCCTGTAAAATAATGTTACCGGATGAAAATCAGGGTCGGTCTGGGTTCTAAACGCTTCTTCGTCAAGCACTTTAACTCTAGCATCGACATAATTGAGCAGCCTTTCCGAAAGCAGAGGATCAGCCATCATCGTCAAAAGGGTGGGGGTTAAAGAAATGGTTAGATTATAATCTACGCCGTCTCTTTCAAGGTTATCAAAAACTTCCAGTAACGGCAAATATGTTTCGGTTACGGCTTCAAAATACCACTCTTCTTCTAAATACTTAGACATTTCCGGATGTCTTACGAAAGGAAGATGAAAATGTAAAACGGGTACCCACTTAGATTTTTCTGCAGTCATAATAAAGTCATCTCACTCCTAATTTATTTTATTTCTTTTCGTCTGATTACCTTACTTTATAATTATTGTCCCATTATTATCGTCTCATTATTATTATTGCCTCGTTATTCTTGTTTACTCCTAATTTATTTTATTTCTTTTCGTCTGATTACCTTACTTTATAATTATCATAATTATCATCCAACTATTTATCGTCTCATTATTATTATTCCTCATTATTCTTGTTTTATTATTTTGCTTTATTCTTATCTCATTTATATTTACATCGTTGTTATTATCTTATTATATATAAAAAGGATGGCGCTTATTTATTAAGTCCGTAGAATCCGCCCCCTGATGATGTAAATGCGGTATTTTCTGTATTATTCTGTTCAGGCAGATTTTCCGTTGCGCCTATAAGACATATTTTATTATGTAGCGACTTTTTTAGAGAATATCTGATCAGAGAGGATTTAAACAAACACTCAGGTGGCCACACCGGAGTTCTTGCGATAAATATAAATTCATTTTTTTCATCGACATAGCCTATTTCTGCCCATACTCTTGACAGCTCAATCTCTTCCGAAAGGATTATATATTTATCGCCCGCAACGGAATCCAAAGTCTCATACCACAGCATGTTTTCGTCTGCATATACTCTTAACAGCGGCTTTAAATTATCGGTATCGGATTTATCCCTTAGCCTCCATACTACCTTTCTAACCATGGGCTTTTGAAAATACATTCTTATCCAGCTTGAATGATTAATTTCAGCGGGAGTGCCTTCTTCAAGAACCGGAGCGGTATCTTTGGGGCTGAGCGAACTCCAGCTCAAAGCTATTAAACTAATTTCGGAGTGAATATCCGTTGAAACTTTTGATTCGGTTTTTTTTACTGCTGTGCCAATATCATCAGTTGAAACTTTTGGTTCGGTTTTTTCTATTGTTGTGTGAATATCATCAGTTGAAACTTTTGATTCGGTTTTTTTTACTGCTGTGCCAATATCATCAGTTGAAACTTTTGGTTCGGTTTTTTTTACTGCGGCGGTATTCATTGTTTCAGACATTGCTTCAGGTTCTGATTTTTTTTTAAACTTTGTCTGTGTATTTAGGGGAGACTGCGGTTTTGCTGCAGGTTTTAATTTTGGTTCTGCAGCATTTTTTGCAGTTTTTATTTCGGCTTTTTCATTTTTTTTTGCATCTTTTTCTTTATCTATTTTTTTAGTATTTTCTTTTTTAGTATTTTCTTTAATATTTTTAAAAAAATTTCTCTCTATAAAATTATTCAATTCTTTCACAAAATCAGATGCCAAATTACTTTTTACCGTTCTATGCGATATAAAATTATAATTAAAGGTTTCTATTTCAAAATATCTTTCCTGTTTTTTTTCTTCGTAAACTTCATTTAACACGTAATTAAAAATATTCAAACCGTAATCATTTTCTATACGCCTGCATAATTTGTCAAATTCCTCAAGCAGCACATCGTCTTCCAATTTACGTATTTTTTCATTTTTTATCAACAAAAGACCGTCTATCGAAGGATTAAATGTTTTGGCTATTTTCCTTTTATTATACAGTTTGCTGTCTTCATCCGCATTAATATGCAGATTATTAAGCACAGATGAATATTTTTTTTTGTCTTTTAATTTAGAATATATACTTTTCTTTTTTTTGATACTGAAATTTTCAACAATTTTATCATCGAAAATTAAGAAAACTCCATCATTTCCTTCATAAATATCCATTTTTTCACCTTTTATAAGTAAAATTAAATATTAAAACATTATTAAGTAAGATTAAGTAAAAGCATATAAAGCAAATGATAAAATTTAAATCTCAAGAATTAGGCAAGTTAAAATAATTTAATTATCAATTAATGAATATTAATGAATATTAATGAAGAATAATTTAATATGGAATAGTTAAAAACTACTTAAAACAAATATAAGAACAATAAATAATTTTAAACAATCAAGAATAATTAAGACTCACCATACATTAATCTTCATCGCACAGTTTAGATTATATCTCAAATAAAAAAATTTTCAATCCATTTAAATAATAATTTTTGATTTTATTCTTTTCTATTTTTATCGGCCAACATTTCGACAGCTTTTATATAACTCTTTTTAAGCCTATTGAAAGATTTTGCGAGAGCTCCTATCTCATCGTTGCTTTTTACTTTAAAATCTTCATTAGATTTTCCGGTGGAAACATCCTCTGCCAAGTTAGTCATTTCATGAATCGGTTTAATAATATATTTATTAATAAAAAATAAAGCTATTATAAGGGCTATGAAAGGCAATACGAAAATTGCAACTGCAATTAATATAGCGTTTTTTAATGCTGTTTTGTTGATATCTTTTGTCGGTATAATTACACTTAGAGCCCCTACAATATGACCTATTTTCCAGTGAAAACCGTGCGTACTGCCGTATTTTGCGACAATAGCTTTAGGGGCATCCTGCGGATTGCCGTGACACAGCATGCAGCCGGATCTCACAACTACAGGTTCCATAACATAAAAATAAGAATGTCCTTTAAAATTATGAAAACCGTTTATAGATTTTATAGACGGGTCTGACTTGAACTTCCGTATAATCTCAGACTGAAATTTGTCTGCTTTGTTTTTCAAGTTTAAAGGATTTAATGTAGGTTCGGAGTAAACATAATCAGGCATAAATTTATTTAATATTTTAGCTATACCTAACGATACAAACGTGGCAGATTCAGCCTGCATGACAAATTTAGGCGTTGCTCCCAACACCGCCGGTCTTAGAGTTTGAGCAGTATAATCTCTTGATGCTTTTTCTGAATACAAGATCATTTTTGCTTCATGCATCAATGTTTTTTCCTTAAAATGCTGTATAAAATAAAAAGCCCCCACCGCGACTGTTACATTGGCTACAAAACCTACTATCACCATTATAAAAGTGAACTTTGATTTTAATGACAAGTTCTTAAAAAACATAATTTAATTTCTCCTTTTTTGGTAAATTTTAAGAATTATTATATGTAATAAGATGCACAACAAATAATTCAAATAAATAAGTAAATTCAATAAATGACACAAATAAATAAATTAAATAAATAAATAGCAAAAAATTGAGTAAATAAATAAACAAATTATAAATAAATAAAAATAAATAATAAGCAAAAATATAATCAAAAAAATGACAGTAATACAGTAATGCACTATATAAGAATAAGATAGGTTTGTTTTACGCGCTGCGCACTACAATATCAAAAACGAACTGCAAAATCTTTTGCCGCATATTATTTAATTAAGTTATTTAATTAAGTTATTAAATATTACATATTAATAGTACATTATTATATATTACATAATTATTATATTTTGTAAATAATAAAATTTTAATAAATCTTGTAATTAAAGATATACACGACACAGAGCAAAGCTGATTCTTAAATTTGACTTAATAACAAAAAAAATATACAATTAATAATTATGGGAATTATTGCGAAGTTTTTTTTTATAGCCTTAATTTATATCTTTGTTGAAGTCTGCATTTTTGTTGAAGTTGCTTTCAAGATAGGGTTCTTTTACGCTTTTTTGCTTTTGATAGGATTTAGCATTATAGGCTATATAATATCTAAAAAAATAAAAAGTAATTCATTCCGGAACTCATTAATAGATTTCAGCAATGGTAAGTCCCCATCAAAAAATTTATTAAAAACAGCATCTTTTTTTATAGCCGGATTATTATTTTTAATGCCCGGTTTCTTAACTGATGCTTTGGCGGTATTATTTCTTATACCGTTTTTAAATTATTTTTTATTGTATCTTATATTTAAATATTTTAAGAATAAATTTAAAAATTCTTTTAGTTATTATGGGCCGAATAACACTTATGCCGAAGAGGAAGAAGCGCTTAAAAAAAATTTTATTATATTCAGAAAGTTTTAAATCTTGTTCGTAGTTCATAATCTTATTTAAGTTTCATGCTTAAATGTAAATGCAATGCAACTTTTTATTATTATAAAAACTATCAACAATAAATCTTATTATTAAAAAAACTTTTACAATAACTAATTAAAAATATAGCAGTTACACACATATATAACGCAATATATATAAATGCAGAGATTACTTTTAAAATCAAAAATCCACAGAGCCAGAATTACCGATGCTAATCTTGAATATGAAGGTTCAATTTCTATAGACAAAGGATTGATGGACGAAGCCAATATACTGCCGTATGAAAAAGTAAGCGTCTGGGATGTCAACAACGGCAGCAGATTTGACACATATGCCATTGTAGCTCCGGAAAATTCCGGCGATATTATTGTTAACGGAGCTGCGTCAAGACTTGTGCAGATTAACGATTTAATTATAATTGCAACATTTGCCTTGTATGACGTCGAAGAGATTTCCGGATTTACACCAAAACTTGTTTATGTCACAGATAAAAATAAAATCATCAAAAAATCTTAGCTTTCCGGTTATTTTTTATTTATTAACACTGTAATTTTATTAAGACTATAACAAAGTCAATTACCCAGAGCCCTTACGGACAGGGCATTCGAACTAATTTTAGATGAAAAAAATTGCCGTTATAATTTCTAACAAACAAACAGAAGCATTAAGAGTAGCTGCCGGACTCACTTTGCTAGACGATGCAGTAGATATTTTTTTATTAGATTATAAATTAAATACCGCCAACGAGCCGTTGATATTAAAAAACATTCAAATGCTTAATATGATTGAATCAGTTGGGTATTTTTACAATTTTAAAGACGACAGTTCTTTTTATAATAGGTTTATATTTTTAAACAATGCTATGATAGCAAAAAAACTGCTCTCTTACGATTATATCCTTAAATATTAATTACCTTCAATAAGTTTTGTCTGCGTATGCATGCGATGCATAATTATATATCATATATTACAGACTAGACTGTGCCTAAATTGTGCTGTATGTACTGCACTATACTGCACTGCACTATACGCTACGCAGCACGCACGCCAACTATATTATAATTAATAAAATATTAAATAAATTTTTTCATAAATAATAGAACATTAAATTAATCCTTTTCTAACTTTTCTAACTAATATCCTAATTGCGATTATAGGTTTTTTATAAGTTCAGACGCAGTTTTATTGTCATATAAACCATTGTAATTAGCTTTAAGTTCTTTCATTATAACGCTTATTTCTTTGCTGTTTTTTTCTTTAGAAATCCGTTTGATATGAGATATAGTTTCTTCTTTAGACCATGTTTTTGGAAGATACGATAAAAGTATCTCTTTTTCTTTGGAAGGCTCCGATATATCTTTGCTATTAGCCGTCAATATCTCGATAGACTGTTCAGTTTTTTTAATCCATGATTTTATTATTTTAATAATATCGTCATCGCTTGCAGTGTCGCTGTGATTCTTCTCTTTTGTGAGTTTCAACGCATCGCTGAGAATCATGGTAAGGATATTCTTTTTTGCATTATCGTTGTTTTTTCTGGCGGTTAAAAAGTCTGATTTTATTTGTTCATATAATGTCGCCATTATCCTGCTCTCCTTTGTTATTCATTAATTGCAAGCCGCATTTATAACTTGTTGCTACCGTCGATAACAATATTGTATTGATAGCGCCGATATCGATAGTAAACTACATCGCCCTTTCGGACGAGAACTTCTCAGAAATGTTATTTAAAATTTTATATATTTATCCTTTGGGCTTCCGCATATGGGGCATTTATCCGGTGCTTCATCTCCTAAATGCGTATGGCCGCATACCGGACAAATAAAAATATGCTGGTCTGTAAAATCTTTACCCTGTTTGTTCAATTCTATCGCCTTACTGTAAATATCTCTATGTATTTTTTCAGTCTCTAAAGCAAAATGGGTTGAAATTTCGGCTTGTTTTTCATTTTGAAATTTAGCTGTATTGTTGAATACCGGATACATTTCTTCCACTTCATAATTTTCGCCGTCATATGCGCTGACGAGATTATCATCTGATTTTTTAATATTGCCAAGCGCTCTGAAATGATTTTTTGCGTGAACGAATTCAGCATGCGATATGGCTCTTAATAATCTGGCAAGATTCGGCTTATTTTCTTTTTCCGCAACTTCTGCAAATATTAAATATTTTATATGGGCTTGCGATTCTCCTGCAAAAGCAGATTTTAAATCATCTTCCGTCATTATTCTCATTGATTCGACCCCTTTTTTTAAATTATAAAATTTTAAATGCGTTTTAATTGCTTATTCTATTTTTTATTTTAATTTCTTATTTTAATTTCTCATTTTAATTTCTTATTCTAATTTCTTATTCTAATTTCTTATTTTAATTTCCAATTCTAATTGCTTATTTTAATTTCTCATTATAATTGTAGCTAAAACAATTAAAATAATCAAGAACTAAGTATATTTTACAATAATAACGCTTCCTTTTATTACAAATAAATCAATAAATTAGTAAACTAATAAACTTTGAGATGTATTCATATTTAAAAAAGGCAGCACCTACGATAAAAATAGAGAAATATACTAAGAGCAGAATATATTATTGCTGGAGAAACAAATGTGAAAAAGTTGCTTACGCCGGTTTGATGTCTAATATAACAATTGTAGACAGCGGTATCTGTACACAAATAAGAAACGGCTCTCCTTTCTCCGTTTGCTTCTGCTGACAAGATGCGGGAATATATCGACCTAGGTCAAATTAAATTAACGGTGCCTATTTTAATTAATCCTAAAAGTTGTACTATTGCATTGCGTGAAGCCTTATGAAATATGGTGGGCGCAGACGGTCTCGAACCGCCGGCTTCTACCGTGTGAAGGTAGCACTCTACCCCTGAGTTATGCGCCCCGGTTTATCGTCCTAATATTATATTTTTATATATTATATTTTATATTAATCGTAATTGATATCTATAATATAATTATAATATTACATTTTTATATCTATTGCAATATGAAATTATTTTAGATATTGAACGTCGTTCTGTTATTTTTTTTTGGTAAAATACTTCTTAGCAACTTATCTCCCGCCATAAGCGGCGGGAGCATTCATGCTTATTTTTTAATAAATTATATTAACGTTTTTTTGTGCTAAATTTTTATTTATTTTAATATATAGTACAAATAATATCAATTATTATAATCGCCGTGCTCAATTTTTTCTTCCGCAGGCATTATACTAGGAATATTATTATATATATCTTTTCCATGGGTTTTTAGTTCTTTAGCTAAATTTTTAGATAAAATCATCATAAACTTAAGTCCGTGCATTATATCCTGGTCTTTAGTCAGCGTATATAAAGATAATATTCCTCCTTTCTTCTGATATTTATCCTGTTTTTCTTCTTCTATCGTATCAACCATAGAATTATCAAAAGATTTAATAAGCTCCTTAATATTCACCTGAGTCAATACCGCTTCAATAAAAGATTCGCCTCCCTGTACTATTCTGTCAAGAAGCCCATCCGTCATCATTTTTCTTGCACCTGCTAATGCGTTTGCAAAATCGATAAGTTCTGAAAGAGTGCCGGTATCATTTAACGATTGGGCGGCATCTAAAAGGGGCTTCAAATCGTAATCTAAAACAAGCGTGGATAATTCAGTAAGTTTTTCCGCGGTCGATGCCATTCTTTCAATCATCATATCCGTCGTGCCTTTGGCAAAACCGGCAACAAAGTCGCCCATTTCTTTTAAAGTCTGCAGCGTGCCTGAGCGTTCTAATTCGTCAATCTTAGACAAAGATGATTCTAAAGACTGAGAAACCATAGCCGCTTTTTTAACAAGATTGGACATATTGTCTTCCGTTAATACATTTGCAACTTCCGTCAGCTTTTCCGCGGTCGATGCCATTCTTTCAATCATCATATCCGTCGTGCCTTTGGCAAAACCGGCAACAAAGTCGCCCATTTCTTTTAAAGTCTGCAGCGTGCCTGAGCGTTCTAATTCGTCTAATGTCTCTATAGCACTTTTAATACTTGACGACTTATCACCGGCAGTTTTAAACATAGAAAGCTGCTCTTCTCCGGAAAAACTGTCCATCACCGAAAAACCGGTTGTAACGTTATCGGCTAAACGCTGAACCATAGCGTCGGTAGCCGAATCTTTTCCGGCGGTTAATATAGCGGTAATATCGTCTATTGCATCTAATCTGTCTATAATATTTAATAAATGATTTAATGCTTCGGGTTTCTCTTCAAGTTTTCTAATAAGTACCGACGCGGCATCTATTTTTTCTTTTTCAGCCATAATTGCCTCCAAAATCATAAGTTAGATGAAACAAAACATAAATCGGAAACCGCTTCAGCTGCATGGACGAACTATCCTTTCGTTAACAGCTTCTACTGCTTATATTACGCTGCGCAATACTTACTCACCTTCAGTCAGCCAACCGGTTTCCGGTTTCTCTTCTTAATTATTTATACTGGCCATTACAGGATGCCCATAGGCGTCAGCCAGTAAACTTTATTGTAAGTTAATTTAAACCAGTGTATAAGAGATGAAGGAGCAACAACATTCGGCGGATTATTATAATCAAACATTATATAAGTTCCTTTCGTAAGACTTGTTTCAATAAAGCAGAATACCTTACCGTCATATCTAAACGGGGTTAAGCCGTCTCTTATTTCGGAAGCTATATTTTCGACAATGATATCCGATTCAAAATGGGCAGTTGAACCCGCTTTGCTGATAGGAAGATTAGTAGTGTCTCCGACAACATAGACGTTATTGCTTCCTTCCATTTTTAGCGTATATCTGTCCGTAGGTATAAATCCGTTCTGACCAAGTCCGGAATCTTCTATAACTTGAGCGCCTTTATGCGGCGGAATGGTAATTAAAAGGTCATACTTCAAACTAACGCCTTCTATACTCGTTATAGTTTTTTTGTTCACGTCAACTTCTTTCATATTAAACAGCGTTTCAGACTTTATGTCTCTTTCAGGAAACAACTTAGCAGCTAAATTAGCAACAGATTCCAGACCGTGCAGCCTACCAATAGGATATGTATAGGTATATTCAACTTTATCTCTGATTCCTTTCTGTCTAAACCAGTCGTCAAGCATAAACGTTACTTCTAAAGGAGCAACTGGGCATTTATGGGGCAGTCCGATGGCAAGAACTATCTTACCGCCTTTAAAATTCATGAGCTCATGCCTTAATTTAAGACATGCGTCTAATTCGTAAAACCAATTACCGCCCTCTCTTAATCCGGGAATTACTTCAGGCGCAGGTTTTGAACCGGTGGCTATAACTAATATATCATAATTTAAAATCACGCCGTTTTTTAAATGAACTTCGTTTTTATCTTTATCAATTTTCACGGCAGGATGAAGATGCAGCTCAATCATAGGGTCAAGAAGTTTTCGTTCATCCCTTGTAAGCTCATCCTGATTTTTAAGTCCTATGAGCATATAAAGTAAACCAGGTTGATAAAAATGGATAGGATTATCTGAGACAACGTCTATAATGACGTCGCCTTTTTTGACTTCCTGTCTCATTTTTTTAACAAGAAGATTTGCTATGATAGTGCCGCCTACTCCACCGCCTACAATTACAACCCTTTTTGACATAATGACCTCCATTTTGTAATTTAAATTTCTTTTAACTTCTTTATATTTTTATATTTCTTTAAATTTATTTATATTTCTTGCAATTTTTATTTAATCATTGCACATTGCATTTCCGCATTTCCAAATTTACATTTCTTTTGTTTTTTTTGCAAAAATCCTCCAGTAATTATTTTCTTCTAATACACCTAAAAATTCCTGATTAACTTTTTTTAGCCACTCAGGAACATCTTTAGCGCTTCCTGCATCTCCAGATATAACCTCTACTACCGCACCTACAGGTTGCTGCCTCATTTCCTTAATTAATTCCATCAATGGTCCAGGGCAATATGTTCCTCTTGCATCAACTACAACATCAGCTTTAATATCTTTTAAATCTGCCATAAAAAAACCTCCAATTATTATATTTTTATTATTATATTTTTATCTATTTTTATATCATTTTATATAAAAATTATATCAAAACATTTTTTAACATAATACTAATTTTAGCGCTGCTATAATACGTTAAGTATAACTCAAAATTACACAAAAAAAATAATTAACTTAATAATTAACTTAAAATAAATAAAACAAAATAAAATAAAACCTATTAAATATATTAAAAAATATTTAACATAATTAAAAATATTAAAAAATATTTAACATATTAAACATACTTAAAAATATTAAAAAATATTTAACATATTAAACATACTGAAAAATATTTAAATATATTAAAAAATATTCTAACATATTAATCAAACGGCTTTATTGCTGAAACTGTAATATCTCAAAAGTTCATAAAAGAATAACCGATATATCATACATATTGTCAATAATGTACGGCTTAACTCAAAAAGTTATCGTTTGCGCTCCTTCCATAATACCAAGAAAAGCTGCAAGTCCAAGATTGTCATCTATAACATCTATAAGATCCTCTTTTTTTAAATCAAGCAGATCCATTACCATAGAACAGGCGTAAATCTTTAATCCTCCGAACATTTTAGCCTGGTCAAGCATATCATAAAACATTTGAGCTTTTTTCTCTTTTAATTTCTCAAATATTTTACCGCCTGTGAATTTATTTTCATTTACATTTACTTTTAAAAAATTGTAGATTGCATTCATAGTTACAAATATTGATACTTCAATGGACGAAACGGCAGCTACGGAAGCTATCATAGCTGCGACATGCGCTTTTTCATAATCTTCAGATTCAAGGATAATGGCTAATTTGTTAAATTCACTCATACATAACCTCCAATTATTTTATTATTTTAATTAGTTATTGCTATTTTTATTGTTGATTATTTAATGGTTAAGATTTTTTAAATAACCTTTACATTGCATCATCATTAATAATTTAATATCGTTAAATGACTGTTGCAAAAAGTATGCCCAATTGAATATTTTATTTTAAATTTATCAAATATATCTTCAATCTTCCGATTTTATTGATTATTTTTCGATAAATTATACGGTTAATTAAATTAATATGTTTTAACTATAATCTTTTATTTTTAATTTAATATGACATTTTGTCAAAAGCATTTGCCATTTTGTCATATCTTTATTTTTATTTATTTTTTTTAAATTTTAAATATACTTTATACTTTGAAAAATATAATTTATGTTGATTTATTTTTTATAACTTACATTTTTTAGATTGACTTAATGACTTTAAAGTCATTATAATATAATAAATATAATAAAATTCAGAATAATATTCAGTTAGTTTATTATATTATAATATAATACTGTAATCATACAGATTTTAATTAATGTTAATTGTTAATTTAATTAGTTAATCATTTTAATTAATGCTAATTGTTAATTTAATTAGTAAATCATTTATTAAAAAATGTGCTTAATTAATTATTAATAATTATCCTTTTATCATAGCTTAATATAATTAAATGGAATATACAAAATCATATAAATATTTAATACTTGCTCTGATTGTATCATTTTATTTTATGGTAATGCTTGATATGAGCATTGTTACAATCGCCATACCCCGCATTATGTCGTCTCTGGGAGAAAATCTTACCAATACTAATTGGATTATGATAGCTTACACTATTTCTTCGGCAATTTTTATTATGCCCATGATATATGTCATAAAAAAATTCGGGCTTAAAATTCCTCTGATTATATGTATTATGATATTCGTTCTTTCTTCAATTCTTTGCGGATTATCTTTTTCATTAAATGAATTAATATTTTTTAGAATTTTGCAGGGTATAGGCGGAGCAGGCATTATGCCGCTTGGACTAGCTTTAATGTCAAAAATATTTAAACCGGATGAAAGAGCGAAAGCTATGGGTATATGGGCAATTGGTTCTATGGTAGCGCCGGCTGTCGGTCTTACTCTAGGAGGATTTATTACTGAATATATTACATGGAGATGGATTTTTTTTATAAATATACCCATCGGAATCATATCATTAATAGGTATTATTATAATATTAGAAGACGACTATACTAAAAATGCGTACAGCGGAAAATTTGATTTTATCGGATTTATCCTTTTTTCAATAGGCATAGGTTTTTTAATGGTAGTTTTTAATGAAGGAGAAGTTAAAGAATGGAATTCTGCGTTTATACATATAAGCGAACTTATGAGCGCAATAGGTTTTATTTCATTTTTAGCGGTTGAACCGTTTATTAAACATCCGCTTATTAATTTTAATATTTTTAAATTTTTTAATTTTTCTGTTATAACTCTTATAAACGGGGTAAGGGCTATGGCACTTTTTGGAATTATGCTTTTTGTTCCGGTATATCTGCAAAATATTATGAATTACACTCCGTTTAATGCTGGTTTGATTATTATGCCGCAGGCCATCGCAGTAGCTATATTTGCGCCTATAGCAGGAAGACTTTCCAATAAAACAGGAAATAAAATACTTATCATAATAGGTATGGCTCTATCGGCTGTATCTTTTTTAATGTATAGCAATTTATCTCTTCAGTCTAACTTAACTGCTATAATTTTGCCTGAAATAATAAGAGGTATCGGGTTTGGTTTTTTATACGCACCGATTATGACAGAAGGATTAAATGCCGTGCCTGACCTTTTCATACCGGAAGCATCATCTTTGCTCCCTGTCACTATGAGAATATTTGCAGGCGTCGGCGTTGCATTATTTGATAATCTTCTTGTAATTAAACAGGTATTTTATTTAAATAAATATGCCGATACTATCACATATAATAATCATTTATTTACTGAATTTATTGGGGAAATAAAAGGAAATATTTTAGATAAAATTAATCCCGGCATTATTACACATTTAAGAGAAAATCCGCCATTAATTATGATAGATCAGTTAGTTCATGGATTTGCAAATATTGCAGCATATGATTATATTTTTTTATTTGGCGGAATGATGACACTGCTTGGAGCTGTTTTTGCATTAGCATTAAAGAATAAAAAATATAAAAAAATAAATTAACTTGACAAAATTAATCTGCTAATTTAAAATTGATGTTGTTGTTATTCATTGTATTTGTACCCGTATTACTCGTATTGAGATTTAGCTGTATTTATATTTTTCCTCATTTCTTTTGTAAGCAAAACTAGTTTATATTCTTTATAGGCGCGTAGCTCAGGGGTTAGAGCACTACCTTGACACGGTAGGGGTCGGCGGTTCGAGACCGCCCGTGCCTACCAGATAAATAAAGACTTTCCGGTAGGTTTAAAATAGTTAATTTTTTAAACTGTGCCCTATATTGTACAATTTTTTTTACATATTTTTTCCTTTCGGACTTTTAATTAAAATGATAGTTATATAACTTTTGCGTAAACTCATCGATTATTTTATTTTTTCTCATTTCTATTTCCGGTATAAAATCTTCTTCTATCGCTTCTTTTAAATTTATAACCGACTGTCTTTCCAATCGTAATTTCCGCATTTCTTTTACTATATCTTTTCTTTTGATAATTAGATAAATCAAGAAAAATATTTCAACCGTAAAAAAAATTAATTCCGCAATAAACATCAATATAACCTCCTTTAAATTAATATAAA
>JAKAQK010000011.1 GCA_021822625.1 bacterium
ACAACATTATAATAAATAAGAACAGTTTTTTTATAAAATTCAATTAATAATAGCTTGTAATAAGATTTTTAAAGAAATTATTTTATTATACGTACCCAACCATCCTACTTTTATATTATACAACATTATAAATAAGAACAGTTTTTTTATAAAATTCAATTAATAATAGCTTGTAATAAGATTTTTATCGTTTTCAAAGTCCTCATTCTTTAGTCTTAAACCTTAAAAACTGCAACTAATTTCGACAGATTCACGGCAAGGTTTGCAAGCTCTCCGCTTGAAGCCGAAACCTGTTTTGAACCGCTTGTAGCATTATCCTGAGCTACAAGAATAGCTTCGGAAGATTTTGAAATTTCTTCGGAAACCATAGACTGCTCTTCCGATGCCGTAGCTATACCGGTTATCATTTCTTTCAGTCTATTAGTTAAAGCATTTATGCTTTGAATAGATTCAGAAGCCTTAGAAACCTTAAGATTGCCGTTATTAACATCTATCTTTCCCTTTTCCATAGATTTTACAGCTTTATGCGTCTGACTTTGAATGTTTATCACTATTGATTCTATTTCTTTTGTGGCTTTTGTAGTTCTTTCGGCTAATTTTCTTACCTCGTCGGCTACTACGGCAAAACCTCTTCCCTGCTCTCCAGCTCTTGCCGCTTCTATTGCAGCGTTTAATGCCAAGAGATTAGTCTGGTCTGCTATATCGTTGATAACAGAAATAATTTCGCCTATCTTTTCCGATGAAGAACCTAATTCCTGAATTGTTTTTGAAGTATCATCAACCGTATTCACTATGTGTTGCATTTCGTTATTGACATCCTGAACGGCTAACGTACCGGAATGAACGGCTTTTTCCGTTTCATCGGCTTCTTTTTTTGAAGAGCTGGAGTTTTTTGCGACATCGTTGATAGCTATGGACATTTGTTTAATAGACTCTATAATGCTTTCAGCTTTGGAACGCATTTCTTCAATGGTATGTTCAAATTCTCTGGAAGAAGCGGACAATTCTTCCGACTGTGAACTTAAAGAACTTGTCGTGTCGGTAATAGATCGGATATTGGATATTAAAGAATCGACGAGATGATTTACGTGATTAATAAGGACACCTATTTCCGATTTCGGCGAAACCTTAAGATTAAGTTTTGAGGTTAAATCGCCGGATGCTAAAACCTTTAATTTTTTTGATGTAATATCTAAATAGCCTATTAAATATTTATTGATATACAAAACCACCGAAATAGCAATAATTATAACAATAACCAGAGCCACATCGGAAACTTCGTTTATAAATTTTATTCTATTATTTACAGATTGGGATAACGAATTATTCAGCACGCCGAAATTTGCTATTAGAGGCTTAAGATGCGATGCAAAATATTTCGGGCTCATAACTCCGCCCAGTAAAAGCGGGTATGTTAAAACCCTCTTCGTTATGGGTTGAAAAATTAAATATTTTGATTTGAGGCTTGAAAGTGTTTTTTTAGTCGATACGCTTGAGAAATTTGTTAAATTATTTTTATTTATGCCGAAAATAGTTTGAACGGGAACCTTTGCAAATCCTTCGGTATAGCCTGTTAATACATAACCAATCTCGTTAAAAACAGGTTTTGACTGATTAGCGAGATTTAAAATTTGAGCGTTGTATTTTCTTAATATTAAAGCCTTTTGTTTTTTACTTTTAACTGCGGCTATTTTCAAATTTTTTATTCTAGACAAATACAGAATAGTTAATAAATTAGCGCGCAAAGTTTTAATTTTTGAAGAGGTCTTATTAATCAGACCCATATTCTGATAAGTTTTTGAAATAAAACCAAGATAAAAAGTTAAACCTAACCCGCCAAATAATACTAAAATTATAACCAATGCAGAGCCCAGATAAAGCTTCGATTTAAATGTCTGAAACATAAGCCGCTCCTCTCTTTTTTTTGTTTTTCAAATAGATTATTGTTAATTGGGTTAGAGCTATTATTATTCATTTATTATTAATGATTTATTAATTATATATTATTACTTATATTGTATATAATAGTATATAATTTAAAGATAATCAATTAATTTTTTTTTTGCTGAAAATGATGTACCTGGGTTTTAAGGCTGATATGAAAATCTATATAATATTTATTATAAAAAAAATGGTAAAATCAAATTTCCGTTTTTATCGATTTCCGGAGGAAATTTTTTAACCCTTAACTTAGTATTATATTTGTATCATACTAATTTATATAATACTATATTACAGTGCTTTATCAAGATTAATAGATATCCCAAAATTGCCGATAAAAAATTTTAACTCTGTATAAAGCAATAGTTATTTATAAAGGAGATATTTTTGCAAGCAGGCTTATTATAGCGGGAGTCGATTTAATGACGGTTAAAGAATTATTAGGACATAAAGATATTAAAATAACACTTAAGATACTCTCATTTATCGCAGGTGCATGTAAGGCAGGCAATATCGGTTTTGGATAAAAAGTGTGACAGTTGAATATAATGAAGAAATTGTAAACCTGCAAGCCATTGATTTTAATGGAGCGGGAAACGGGACTTGAACCCGCGACCCTCACCTTGGCAAGGTGATGCTCTACCACTGAGCTATTCCCGCAAATTGGCAAATGAATTAAACAGCAAAAAAACACGCTCGCTTCGTTAACTGCTACAACGAACTATATGATATATTATACATAAATAAATACAATATTGCAACAGCGTGTTAACTTCAATAATACCAAAATATATAAAATATATATTTAGAACAAAGTTAATAACATCGTTAGTATCCAAAAATACCGATGCTGCATTTAATAATTTAAAATACTAACGCTACTATATTTAATATATTTAAATATATTAAAATATATTTCTTATAGAATGTCAATTTAAAAATTTAAAAGTTTAAAAATATTATCTAACATATAGTGATTAGTTAGTGATTATTTAACATATAGCGATTAGTTTAATTTTTATTGCTCGAGAATTGCATTATTGTTGCTTAAACCGCCTTTAGAAACTTGAAAATTTTAATTTTATTATTTTATTATATTATTATATTTCCTATAATATTCTTAAACTTTTTATAATATCTATATCTTGTTTATGCTCAGCGTCACCTCCTGGGGTTTCGACAACCATAGGCGTATTGTCGAACCTTTCATCGTTTATAATAAATTTAAATGTATCTGTGCCTATAAAACCTTTTCCAATGCCGGCATGCCTGTCAATTTTGGAACTTAAATCCTTCATAGAATCATTCAGATGAAATGCGCTCAATTTGTTAAGTCCAATAAATCTGTTGAATTTTTCCATAAAATTATTGTAGCCGTCTTCGCTTCTTATATCGTACCCTGCTGCAAATACATGACAGGTATCTACGCAAACTTTCATTCTGTCGCTGTCTATAATACCAATCATATCTCTTATATGCTCTAATTTATAACCAATCGCGGCACCCTGCCCTGCCGTTGTTTCTATTGTCAGCGATACATCGCCGCCATGCAATACATCTGTTTCTTTTATTATTTTTTTTAAATTAAGAGAAATTTTTTTGACTGCTTCGTCTTCGGTTAAATTTTTGTTGGAACCCGGATGAAATACAAGCTGTTTAATACCGAGAATATGACAGCGTTTTATTTCTTCAATGAAAAGATTGTATGACTTTTTTTCAACATTTTCATCTGTGCTTCCTAAGTTAATAAGATAAGATATATGAGATATAGGGGTTATATTTAATTTGTTTATACAATTTTTAAAATTTATCGCAGTTTCTTCCTGTAAATCTTTAAAATCCCATCTGACTTGATTTTTTGTAAATATCTGAATAGCATTTGATCCTGTCTGTATAGCGTGAACGCACGAATTTTCTAAACCGCCTGCAATTGAAACGTGGGCGCCTAGTAACATCATATTGATATATCCTTACGTTTATCGGCGATCTGTTCCATGAAATAATCGGCTAATTCCTTGATGCCTTCATTTGTTTTACACGAAATTTCAAATATTTTCAGTTTGTTATTTATTGACAATGCATTTTCTTTAATTTTTTTTATATTAGAATCAAGCACATTTAATAAATCAATCTTATTAATAATCATAATATCGGATTTATAAAATGCTGCAGGATATTTTAACGGTTTATCGTCTCCTTCCGTAATCGATAAAACTACAATTTTAAAATCTTCGCCAAGATTAAAAGAAGTAGGACACACCAAATTACCGACATTTTCTATAAATAAAATGTCTGAATTAATTAAATCAAAATTTGAACTTGCAAGAGCTTTATCTATCATTTTGGCATCAAGATGACAGGTGCCTTTTGTTATAATTTGGTAAGAAGGAATGTCTAACGCGTCTATTCTCTTTTTATCTAAATCTGTTTCCACGTCACCCTCTATAACACAAGCTTTAACGCTTAAATCTTTTAAAAATGGCACAATGCGTTCCAACATAGATGTTTTCCCTGAACCTGGAGAGCTTAATAAATTCACAACAAATATTTTACTTGCTTCAAATTTTGATTTATTATATTTTGCAATATTTTCATTAGCTTCTAATGCATTCTTTTGAATAGAAATTTTTTTATGTTCAGGATACAATTTTTCAGTCTCCATTAATAGTTAATATTATTTAATAATATTTATAATATTTAATATTATCATTTTTTTTTATTTCATTATTTATGCTTAGTTATCTTATTTATCTAACACGTATAATTAATCCGCTATTATTTCGGTGACTTTAATATCGTCGGTCTCGTTATAATCACAATTCAGAATAACTTCAGAAAACCTATCATCGCCTAAATTTTGAAAAGCAAATTCAAGATAATTTTTATCAATTCCTGAATAATTACCAATCGTTAAATTAATCGCATTAACTATTCTGATATCTTCTAAATAATTATTTTTTTCAAGCATTTCAATTACTTCTAATGCTATTGATAATTCATGCATATGGTCTTGTATTATATTATATTCTAGAATATTTTAATAGAATAAAAAGTTAAATAAATTAAAAAATTAAACATAAAAAAATAAACATAAAAAAAATTAAAATCGTTATTTTTATACAATATTCAGAAAAAAAATTACATTAAACCAAATTTTATAATTATAATATACCATTTTTTTTTATTTTTTTTATTTTTTACATAAATAAAAGCCTATTTTATAATAATTTTCAAAATTTAGTATATTTGACTTTTATTTATATAGTTATATAATTTTTGTAATGCCGGTCGATAGGTAATAAAATAAGTACATAATATAATAAATGTATTGGGCGTAATAGTTTATATTATTATTTAACAATAAAGCTCCTGTAATAAGTGCATAATAAATGTAATGTGCGTAATAGACGCAATAAATGTAATTTTTTATAATATTATAATCTTTAACGGTTTTTATTAATATTATTTATTAATTATTTGTCATTAATTATTATTTATTAATGATTATTTATTGATTATTAGTTATTTATTATTAGTTATTTATTATTAGTTATTGATTATTAGTTATTTATTATTAGTTATTGGTCATTTCTTATAGATTATCGATTATTGTTCATTGGTCATTAATCATCGGTTATTGCTTATTGGTTATTAGTTCTTGGTTGTTTATTGTTAATTGAAATATAGCAAATTTATATTTAATTTAGGAGGAATTAGCAATGAGAAACGGTAATAAAAAAAATAACGGCGTTAAAGAAATAAAAATAGAAAATAACGGTCAGTCTTGCTCTGACGATTCTGATTATGACGATAAAACCGATAAAACGATTTTTAAATGGGACCCTCTGAGAAATATTTCAGAAGACCCTGATGAAGCTTTAAATATAGTAGATTCCCGCCTAACTAATCTTGAAAAAGAATATTTTAAAGGTCAAAAAGATATTGATGAAAATTTTAATAATGTATTTTCTGCAAGCAACGTATCACGAAGAGAATTTATTCAGTGGACCGCACTCCTCACTTCGGCGCTTATGCTTCCCGCAATTTTTGCACCCAGAGTGGCCAGAGCGGCTAATATTTTAACTAGAACGCCCTTTATATGGCTTGATATGAGCGATTGTATGGGAAATACCGAAGCTTTTCTTAGAACTGCGCATCCTACACCTGCAGAAATTATATTGAATTATGTCAGCGTTGATTACATGGAATCCATAATGGTGCCTGCCGGCTATCAAGCTGAAGCAAGAAGAGATGAAACTGTAAAGAAATATAAAGGTAAATATATTCTTGTCGTCGAAGGTGCAATTCCCACCGGTATAAACGGTAAATTTCTAACAATAGGCGCTAAAGGCAAAACAGGACTTGAAATTACTAAGGCAACCGCAAAAAATGCAGGAGTTATTATTGCCGTCGGAAACTGCGCTTCCTACGGCGGTATTCCGGCAGCTTACCCTAACCCCACAGGTTCAGTCGGATTGAGTTCTGTCACAAACAGGCAGGTTATTAATATACCTGCATGCCCGGCTAATCCTGTAAACTTAGTCGGCACATTGGTTGAATACATATTGGTCGGTAAAGCGCCAATGCTTGACAGCTTAGGCAGACCGCTCTGGGCTTATTCAGGAAGATTGCATGACAACTGTTACAGAAGGGGTCATTTTGAAGCCGGTGAATATGTAAAACAATGGGGCGATGACGGAGCAAAAAAGCAATATTGCCTTTATATGATGGGTTGTAAAGGTCCTTTTACATGGAATAACTGCACTGTTGCTCAATACAATCAGGACATGAGTTTTCCGATGAGAGCCGGACACGGCTGCATTGGGTGTTCAGAACCGGCTTTTTGGGACAGAATGACACCTTTTGAGAAACCAAATTTAGATGCTAAAATATTTATACCAGGCATTGAGGCAACAGCCGACGAATTCGGCGTCGCACTATTTGGCGCGGCCGGCGTTGGAATGGCTGCCCATGCAATATATACAGGCGTCAAAAGAAGGAAGAATAATAAAGAAAAAGATGAAAAGAGGAACAAAGAAAAAGAAAAAAACAATGACAAAGACGATAATAACAAAGATAAAAAATAACAAAGACAAAAAATAAAGATAAAAAAAATAATGAAATTGAAATTATAATGAGGAACTTATATGTCTAAACGAATAATAGTCGACCCGATTACAAGAATAGAAGGTCATTTAAGAATCGAAGTAGAAATGAACGGAGATACGATAAGCGATGCATATTCTTCTGCAACACTGTTTAGGGGAATTGAACTGATACTCCAAGGCAGGGCTCCTGAAGACGCAGGTTTGTTCGCGCAAAGAATTTGCGGAGTCTGTACATATACTCATTATGAAACAGCGACATGGGCGATAGAAAATGCTCTCGGCATTCATCCTCCAAAGAATGCAAGATTGGCTCGGAATATTTTAAAAGGCGCTCAATTTGTTCAGGACCACATGATTCATTTTTACCAATTAGCCGGATTTGACTGGGTCGATATTGTTTCTGCTCTTGATGCCGACCCTAAAAAAACAATGGATTTAGCTTATGCATATACCGATAATCCTTATAACGCAAGTTTGGCAAGATTCGAAGATGTTAAAAAACGTTTAAAATCATTTGTTTCATCCGGTCAGCTCGGACCTTTTGCAAATGGGTATTGGGGAAATCCGGCATACAAATTACCACCTGAGGGAAATCTTTTAATAGCGTCGCATTATTTAGATAATCTTGATGTGTTAAGAATCCCTGCTCAAATAATAGCAATTTTGGGCTCTAAAGACCCGCATTCTCAAACTATAGTCGTAGGCGGAATTTCGGTAGTTGCAGATTTACTAAATCCGCAAAGAATGGATGATATACTTTTTAGAACGCGCAAAATAACAGATTTTATTAATAACGCATATATTCCAGACATTCTGCTTGCCGCTAAATATTACAAAGAAGAGGCAATTGCAGGCATCGGCGGAGGACTAAAAAATTATCTGGCATATGGCGGTTTTCCTCAAACTGATGATGAAGATCCAAATAATTTTTACTTAGACAGAGGGGTGATTTTTAATAGAGATTTATCAAAAGTTCACGATGTAAATGAAAAAAATATAACCGAGTTTGTCACGCATTCGTGGTATAAATATCCAGATGAAAAAGTCGGTTTAAATCCAACCGTCGGAATTACAGATCCTGAATATACCGGCTTAAAGAAAGACGGCAGCATTCAGGAAAAAGGCAAATACAGTTGGCTAAAAGCCCCGAGATATGAAAATAAACCCATGGAAGTCGGTCCGCTTGCCAGAACCCTTGTTGCTTATGCTAAAGGCAATAAAAAAATAAAATCGTTAGTCGATTATGTACTGAAAACTTCCGACATGCCGGTAAGCGCTCTATTTTCAACATTAGGCAGAACGGCTGCAAGGGCTATTGAAGCAAAATATTTAGCAGATGCTCTTGAACCATGGACTATGGAATTAATAAAAAATATGGCTATAGACCAGACTACGTGGACTAATTATGAAATGCCCGACAAAGAAATCATAGGTATTGGTCTTGATGCTGCTCCAAGAGGCGCGGTCGGACACTGGGTAAGCATAAAAAATAAGATGATTAATCATTATCAAATTGTTGTTCCGTCAACATGGAACGGGTCGCCGAGGGATGCGTTTAATCAGCGGGGAGCTTATGAAGAATCTTTAATAGGAGTAAAACTTGCTAATTTATCTCAACCTTTAGAGATTTTAAGGACGGTTCATTCGTTTGACCCATGTATAGCATGCGGAGTTCATATAATTGACCCTAAGACTAAAGAAGTAAAAAAATATAAGATAAGATAACTATAAATAAATAGATAAATAGATAGAGATAGATAAATATAGGCAGCATGCATACAAATAGATAAACATAGATATATAAATATAAATAGATAGATAGATAAACAAACAAATAAATATCAAGCAATATAAAGAATAATATAAAATCAAGCAATGTAGACTGTGGTAAAACTTAAATGCAATAAAACTAAATTAAGTTAGTTAAGACTAAATATGTTAAAATCTGACGGTAGCAAGTTAACATGTTTGAGTTGATGTAGTTATTAATTTTATTTGATTAATAAAAATAATTGCGGATATTACAGCAGCGAGTTAAATTACTTAACTTAATGTAGTTATTAATTTTATTTGATTAATAAAAATAATTGAGGATATTGTTATGGGAAATATAAACAGTTCTGGAAACGATTCAGATTTAAAAGTTATTCATAGAATGACCGTAATTAAAAGAATTATACACTGGACGCTTTTTCTATCTATTATAAATCAAATAATCACAGGAATGTACATAGCATATCCCTTTCTGATATTCGGCAAAACCCCGACGCAGGCGGATTCTCCTATAAGCGGCGTGCTGAATACCGGAGAAACTTATCAGGCATTTATAATGACATGGATGCGAGAATTCCATTTTATAGGTGCGGTACTGATAGACGTGTCTTTTTTTGCGTGGCTTTATCTAGCCTTTTTTTCTACAAAAGAACCTTTATATAAAAGCTTTTTACCTTTCGGAAATAAAATTAATGAAATGTATAAGATGATTAAGCATTATTTTACCCTGAAAAATAAACCTAAAACCGGTAAATATCAAGACCCTCTTAATGCAATTATATTTACTTTTTTTCATCTCCTGCTTTTATTGCAAATGGCAACCGGTTTTCAAATGTACGTTGCTTCTTTTACAGGAACATCTGCGGTAGGAGCATGGTGGCCGGCTATGCTTCACATTTGTACAGATTGGACGCTATGGGTCTTTGGCGGGTTAACAGGGGTAACGCTAACGCATTTGTTTATAACATGGCTAATCATTATATTTATATTTTACCATATTTATATAGAAGTATGGCGTTCTATTGTATGGAAAGAAGGCGATATATTGATTCCGTTTGGCGGCTATAAATATTCAAGAGATAACTTAAAAGAAGATGACGCAGACTAATATATACATAGCAAAAACAACATAACATTTATTATTTCATCATTTTCAAAATTTTTTTACAATTTTTTTCTTTCGGAAGACGATTTAATATTATAATATTTTTTATATGACAGTAAAATCAATGCAACGACCGCAACTTTAAATTGATATATTTCATGTATCAATGATATAATATTATTATAATAATATAATCCATAAAAATCATTCGACAGCACGCTGACGATGACATATTAATAACATGTTATTTGTTTTGAATTAATTACATATCGGTTATTTTATAAAAAATCATGCAATAAAAAATATAAACACATCAAAATATCAAAGAATAAAAATGGAGAAAAATATAATAAAAGGATATATTTATTACAGTCTTAAAGAAAATAGTTCTTACGATGATAATTTAAAAAGGGAAGACTATAATAATTATAGCGAGTTTTTTGAAAATTGCGGATCGCTTGTCTTTTCAGGCGCCCGCGTTGATATTGAAGAATATGCCCTATATAGAAAATTTAAAGCCCAAAAAATTTATTATTGTTTTAAAACCGGAGAAATTTTAAAAACTAATTTTTTTAATTCATCAAGAGGGGATATCCTTGATATTTCAGGTATTGGTGATTTAAACGATAACGTAAAATTTGCACCTTGCGTTATAAAAAAAAATTGAATTATAAATATATTACATAAATACATACATATATATATAGACAGATAGATAAATAAATACATACATACATACATAGATAGATAGATAGATAGATAGATATAAAGTAAATAAATACAATTTACATTGTATTTTATATAATATTCAACTTAAATTAATTAATTAAACTTAAATTAATTAATACAACTTAAATTAATACAAAAATTTAGAACAAGTTAATATGGTAGGGGTCATCGGCATAGGGAATATATTGCTGCAGGACGAAGGGTTTGGCGTCCATGTAATAAATTTTTTGAATAAGAATTATTCATTTAATTCTGCAGAAGTTCAGCTGATAGACGGCAGTACAATGGGGTACGGATTACTTGATGCAATATTGAATTTAGAAACCGCAATAATTATAGATGCGCTTAAAACCAATGACATGCCGGGCAGCATTTATAAATTTCACGATAATGACCTTCCTGCAAATCTTATGAAAAAAACAGCGCATGAGGTAGAATTTATTGATGTTATAACTATGTGCGGTCTTACCGGATTTACCCCAAAATTAATATTTTTTGCGGTTGTGCCTCAAAACTGCGAAAATGTATCTATGGAGCTTACGGAGCCTTTAAAACTTTGCATTCCGTCAGTCGCAGACGATATTGTAAAAGAACTTAAGTTATTGAATATTACACCGTTGTAATATTCTATTTTTTTCGTGTTCTAATCTTTTCTAACTATTTTTATTGATTTGTTTATATTATGCCGCCATAGAAAACTTGACCTAATGAAACACCTCCGTCATTTATCGGAACTTTTTGGTTTATAAAAACAGACAAACCTCTTTTTTTTAATGAGTAATATAATTTACCTGTAATTAGACTATTTTGAAACACACCGCCAGATAAGCAAATATATTTTTTTTTCGTTGACAATGATATTTCTATAGCGATTGAAACCAGAGTATTTATAAATTTATAAGCTATAATATTTAAATTTGCGTTATTATTGCTGCTGCTATCATTGCCGTTAGCATTGTAATTATTAATGTTAGAAATATTGATATTGATATTATTATTAGTATTATTATTGCTATTGTTATATAATTCAACATTATTTTTATTTAATTTTTTATTAAACTCAATCAGTTCATTAAAAATATTTAAAATTATTGGACCCCAATCAATTATAAAATTAGAATTAGTATTTTTAATATTGATTTTATCATTAAGCGTATTATCAGAATAGATGATGTTATAATTATATTTATAATTATAATTGCCGCTTTTTTCAGTATATTCATTTTTTAAAAATTCGTCTGTTCCGCCTGAGCCCAAAACTGTCAAATATTCAGTAAACGGTTCCGGTAACGATGATGCTAAATTTTCTAAATATACGGCGGCTTCCCCTTCATATGTAATTTTACCTTTAAAACCGCACATACATGCAACGGCATCAAATAACCTTCCCACAGATGAAGTTTCAGGAGAATTAATATCATTTTTCCAAATACGATATAATGTGTAAATTTCTTCAGGAGGAAAACCTGTAATTTCTTCTATTATTGCTTTTTTAGTATCATCATTATTGTTTGTGTAGATATCAATAATTTTTTCACCTAATATTTCAAACATAAGGCTTAAAAAAATTCTTTGAGGCTGTTTAATAGCCATTTCGCTTCCGATGAGTTTAAATTTTTTAAAATTTCCGATATGTTCAAGATTTAAATAATTACCCTCAAAAAACTCTCCTCCCCATATTGTCCGGTCTTCTCCGTAACCTGTTCCGTCCCACGAAATTCCTAGAATATCTTGCTTTGAAGATAATAAATTTTCTGCCATGCAAGAAATTATATGCGCCTTATGATGCTGAAGTTTGATATGAGAAATGTCAAATTTCTTAGCAAATTCCTCTGCAAATTTCGTACTTTCGTATCCCGGATGCATATCGCTAACAATAGCATCAGGCTTTAAATCATAAAATCTTATTGTCTCTTCAATGCATTTGCAAAAGTAATCATATGAATTTATATTTGTTAAATCTCCTATATGCGGGCTTAAAATAATTTTATCGTCGTCTTTCATGCCGTAAGCAAACGTATTTTTTAAATTTGAGCCGACTGCGATTATATTTCTTTTTAGTTTAAATGGAACATTAATTGCAGCAGGAACAAATCCGCGAGACCGCCTTACTGCTATATTTAATATGTTTAATCTGTCATCGGCAATAATGCTCTTATTATTATCATTATAAGCATTATTATAAACATCATTATAATCATAATTATCTACAGCAATTATTTTGATGACCGAATCATCGCATTTTCGGTATATCTGTCTTTTATGGATTAATAGACCGTCTACAAACGGACCCAGTTTTAACCTCGCTTCGTTATCATCGGATATTATCGGTTCATCTGAAATATTTCCGGATGTTGCTATGATAGGTATATTTATAATTGAAAAAATTATATGTTGAATAGGGGTATAAGGTAAAAATGCACCTATAGCGGTAAGAGTGAAATTTACATTTTTTGCAAGACCTCCATGATATTTAAGCAGCACAATCGGTCTTTCTTTTGAGTTTAATAAATCAATTTCAGATTCAGTTGCATTCGCATATTTTAATATCTCTGATATATTTTTAAACATAACTGCAAAAGGTTTTTTAGGACGATTTTTTATTACCCTTAATCTATTCACAGCTTCCTCGTTTGCGGCATCGCACATTATATGAAATCCTCCAATACCCTTAACGCCGACTATACCGCCGTTTTTTATCAGAGTTGCAACTTTATTAAAAATATCATCATCATATTGTTTGCCGTTTTTATCAATAAAGTCAATTTCCGGTCCGCAATTAAAACACGCGTTAGGTTGAGCATGAAATCTTCTATTGGAAGGGTCGGCGTATTCGTCTTTACATTCATTACACATTTCAAATTGATTCATTGTAGTATTAGCTCTATCATACGGCAATTTTTTGGTTATAGTAAACCTCGGTCCGCAATCAGTGCAATTTATAAACGGGTATAAAAATCTTCTGTCTGCAGGGTTTAAAAGCTCTGATATACAATTATCGCAGGTGGCAATATCGGGCGAAACAGCGGCTTTTCTGATTTGAATATTCTCTTGAATATTATTTGCCGATTCAAGTATTGAAAAATTATTAAATCCCGAAGGTTCTTCATAAATATAATCAATATCATAAATTACCGCCAAAGAAGGTTTATTAGCATAAATATCGTTAATAAATCCGTTTAATTTCTCCTCATCTGCTTCAGCCTCTATTTTAACGCCGGAAATATTATTAATTATATATCCGTTTATAGAATATTTTTGAGAAAGCCTATATATAAAAGGCCTAAATCCAACCCCTTGGACAATTCCCGTTATATTTATTACTGCCCGTTTAATCATTTGATTTAACAAAAATTAAAAATATTATAATTAAAAACTTTTTGATTTATATTATTATAATCTGTCTATACATAACATTAAAATCCAAGCACCAGATAATATATATCGAAAAATATGTACAATAATGCAATAAACGCTTATAAAATATAATAAAATTATTTATTTATTAATTTAATTAATAAATAAATAACAACTAATTATTAATAACTAAAATATTTTTATTTTTATTTGTTATTTTTTAACAAATACGCGGAAGAAGCTCTCCGGATGGAACATCTAGAAATCTTGAAATTCCATAAATATTTTTAATAATAACTTTTTTATGAAAATTGCGATAATTTTTTAATTCGCGTAAATCGTCATTATAGGCTGCGCTATTATTATTGTTATTATCATTATCATCGTTGTTACTGTTTGTACAATTATTCTTATTAATGTTATAATTATTGTTGCTAAAGTGAACGGATTCATGAGGCTTACAAGGTTCATCGGATTTAATAGAAGCATGGCCTATTATTTGCGATTTTTCCCCTAAAGGATTAGCTCTGAGAACTTTTAGCAACTTTTCAGCATCGTTATCGCTTACCGCAAAAACAACCCTTCCTTCACAGGCAAATTGATAAGGCTCTAATCCTATAAATTCACAAAATCCTCTGACATTATCTTTGACTGGTATTGCTTCCTCATCTATAAATATATTGACATTAGAGCTTTCAGCCCATTCATTGAGAACTGCTGCCAATCCTCCCCTTGTAGCATCCCTTATAGCCTTTATATTAAATCCTTTTTTCAACACATTATCTATCATATTCCACAAACTTGCACAATCGCTTTTTATTCCGGTATCTATATCTATCCCTTCCCTTAAGGACATTATAGAAGCTCCGTGATCGCCTATCTCTCCTGAAACTATTATGGCATCGCCGTCATTTATATTAGACGCAGATAAGTTTTCATAAATTACTTCACCTATCCCTGATGTATTTATAAAAATACCGTCTGCTTTGCCTTTTGGTACAACTTTCGTATCTCCGGTGATAATTTTGGCGCCGGAAACTTCTAATTCACCTTTTATAGATAATATAATTTTTTCCAAATCGCTTATTAAAAATCCTTCTTCTATAATTAAACTTAAGCTTAAAAATAACGGCTTCGCACCCATAACGGATAAATCGTTTACCGTGCCGGCAACAGACAGCTTCCCTATATCGCCTCCATTAAAAAATAAAGGCGTAACCGTGAAACTGTCTGTTGTAAATGCAATTTTTTTTGAACCGTTTGGCAGAATAATAGCGGCATCTTCCATTTTCAGTAAAATATCATTAGAAAGATGCTTATATAATATATTTTTTATTAATTCAGATGTTTCTTTTCCGCCGCCGCCGTGTGAAATCAGAATTTTCTCAAAATTATTATTGTTCATTATGATTGTTATTAACTTATTATTATCTCATTATATTAATGCATATTATTATTAAATTACTATTGTTAACTTATTATTTTTATTTACAATATAGGCTCATTATTTATGCACATTATTATTTAGATTATTATTAAATTACTATTGTTAACTTATTATTTTTATTTACAATATAGGCTCATGTTTAATGCTTAATTTAATGCGGTTCAATAAACGCAATATAAAAATGCCAATCGATTAAAAATCGTCAAAATATTTAAAATAAGCTGCGCACGCTCCTTCATGCGATACCATACATGCTCCTATAGGATTATCCGGAGTGCATAACTTTTTAAACAGTGGACATTCGTTAGGTTTAAGTTTGCCTTTTAATATATCGCCGCATTTGCAAATTTGATTCTCAACTGCTTTGTTGCGAGCAAGATTTTCATAAATATAATCTCTAAATAAACTTTCTGCATCAATATCTTTAAACTTTTCTTTTAATTTTAAGGCACTTTTAGGAATATAGCCTAATCCTCTCCATTCAAAACTCTCTCTGGTTTCAAAATATTTATCGACAAGTTCCCGAGCTTTTTTATTGCCATTTTGTTTAACAGCGCGCGTATACCCTATTTCAATTTTCGAAAATTTTCTATTTATTTGTTTTGCAATCATTAATACGGACATGAGAATATCAAACGGTTCAAATCCCGAAACTACAACAGGTTTTTTATATTTATCAGCAATATTATTATATATTTCGACACCGGTTATAACACTGACATGACCTGGCCCCACAAAACCGTCTATTTCAGAATCGCGTAGCTCAAGAATTGCTTCAATAGGCGGAGGTACTAAAACATGGTTTATATAAAAAAAAATATTTTCAATGCCGTGTGCTTTAATCTGTTCTATTAAAGCTGCCGTCATAGGAGCTGTTGTTTCAAATCCTATAGCGTAAAAAATTATTTTTTTATCTTTATTTTCTTGAGCTAATTTAATAATATCTAAAGGCGAATAGACCATTCTTATATTTGCGCCGTTTCCCCTTTCTTTGATAAGCGAACTTTTGCTGCCGGGAACTCGCATCATATCGCCATATGTTGTCAGTATTACATTTTCTAATCTACTTAAATATATTGCAATATCAATTCTAGAAACAGGCATCACGCAAACCGGACATCCAGGTCCGTGTATAAAATCTACGCTGCGGTTAAGCATTTTATTAAGACCGTATTTCATAATAGAATGAGTATGACCGCCGCATACCTCCATTATTTTTAATTTTCTATTATAACTGCATGCCTCTTCGTCTATAAGTGAAACCAATTGTAATACTTTTTCTTTTTCTTTGAAATCATTATAAATATCAAACATAGTAAAAATTTAGTAATAATAATCAGTATTCAGTTAAGTCTTAATTTAGATTAATTATTTTACTGCATTTAATTTTATTTTATGTAATTTTACCTAATTTTATTCAATTACGTTCTATTTATATAGTTTTATTTCACTATATCCTATACTATTTTATTTTAAAATATAAAAGCAAAACAAAAAACGTTAAAATAAAATAATCGATTTTAATCTATGTCTAATTTATTTTCAATTTCTCTAAATAACCTCAAACTCTCTTCCGCTTCGTCTTCATTTATTTTTTGCATTGCATATCTAACATGAATCAATAAATAATCTCCGATATTAATCCGTTCGTCTATCAACATCGTTGATATTTTTCTTTTTGAACCCATAGTATCGACAATGGCAAAATCATTTTCTTCGATTTTAACAACCTTAGACGGTATAGCTAAGCACATTTTTTATGCTCTCCATTTAAAATAACCTTTAATATATAAAATAAATAAAACTATATTTAAAACAAGTAAACCTTCCAATTTTGAATGCAATCCTATCATAACCCATAAAATCGAGCCGACTCCGTTGACGATGAACCCGGACCTTTTATATTCGCTCAATAAATATACGCCGAGCAAAGTAAAGAAAAAAGCCGACCAGTCCATAATATTCCAAAATAATGCAGCGTTTAATAACATAGTAGTACGTAGCAATTTTGCCTTTATATAGAGATTAGAGTATTTATTTATAATTTACAGTAATACATCTTGAAATTCTGATGCAATGCTGTGAACTACCTAAATTTTAAAAGCATACAAATAAAACTTAAATAAAAAAATGCTTGACATTTGTATGCTATTTACTATAAATTATAGAATATATTTAATAAAATATATTTGCAAAATTTTATTAAACAGACTTGTTATTGTTTATATAATATAATATTATATCCATTCTAATAATTATATTATCTATCATTATTATTATAGATATATTATTAAATTAAATAAAGCAAATAAAGCATAGCATTTCATTTTTAATTTAAGATTGCGGTATGTTCGATTTTTGCTTGGTTGTGTTTACTATTTGCAATGTAAGTTAATTTAGTATCGCTGATGTATTTTATATTCAATTCACTTATGGGGCTGTAACTCAGTTGGCAGAGTGCTTGCATGGCATGCAAGATGTCGTCGGTTCGACTCCGATCAGCTCCACCATTTAAAACCGCAGTAAATAAGCCTTTTCAGACTACCTTACTAAATTTTATATTGATTATAATTTGCATAAATTTTATAATTTTTATATGATTTTTGTCCCAAATTTGTCCCAAAGATTTATTATAATGAACCAATAAATCAAGACAGTAATTTTAAAATCTTACTTCCCTAAAATGGAATTATCTATTTAATATTAAATTACTGGTGCACTTTTACACCGCCCGGGTGGTGCACTTTTACACCGCACTTGACAGATTATAGATTAATTTGAAAATTAATTTTAGTTTAAAATGGGGTCAAATTTAAATGACGAAAGGGGTCAATTCCATTTTACGATATACAGGCTTTACGGATTAACGCAGTTTTATTATATTTATTATGCTATAATAAATTGTATGGAAAAGACGTTAAATAAAAATCTCGAGATTGCAAAGACGATAATTAACGAAGAAGTCGAAAAAGCCGGATATAAGGTCGATAGGATTTTTTTATTCGGTTCGAGAGCAAGAGGAGATTATAAAGAAGGAAGCGACTGGGACTTTTTCGTATTAATCGATAAGGATATATTTAAAGAAGATTTAAAAATTATTTTGCGCAACATCCGCAGAAGAATGGCTATAAACAACATATCAAACGATATCGTCGTTAAATCGAAAGAAACGTATAAAAATCAAATAAACGATGCCGGCTTTTTATCCTATTACGTCAATAAAGAAGGCGTAAGTTTATGAAAGAATCCGTTATTGTTTTATTAAGAAAAGCAGAAAACGATTTGAAAGACGCCAATATATTGCATAACAGCAACGAGGCGTCGGCGGAAGGAATTTGTTCCCACTGCCAGCAAGCGGTTGAAAAATTTTTAAAAGCTTATTTAGTCTATAACGATAAAGAAATTAACAAAACTCACGATATATCGCAATTATTAGAGTCCTGCAAAAAGATAGACGATGATTTTATCGGGCTTGAAAAATTAAATATAGACGATATGAGGAACTATGCCGTTATCGTAAGGTATGACGACATTATAGAGCCAACTTCGGAAGATGCCAAAGAAGCTGTCGCAATAGCCGAAAAAGTAAAATTATTTACTTTAAAAAAAATAAATATAAGATAGGCAAAAAAATAATTATATATAGGTTTTACGGCGTGATTGTCTCAAATTTGTCCCAAAGTCGAATTTATTTTAATAATTTATCATCAGAGACATTAAATTTCTTTAATCTAATGAATAGATACGGCGAAAAAAGGGTCAGCTTCGTATTTATTATTGATTTTGAATTAAAATCTCCTTTGATATTTGAGCTGCCGGTTCCAAATGTTCCTAGAATGAACACTCACGACATAACTGCTCTTGACTTGAACGCTCCTGATACAAATGCCTTCGGCACAAACGCTCCGAATTGTCTGCAAAAGCAATATAATCATGATAAATACCGTGTCTCTCAATTTATATTTAATAATTTTACATTTAATAATTCTGACAATAATAATTACTATAATTATCACAATAATAATTATAATAATTATGGCAATAATATTTATAATGCCTATAAAATAATTACAAATTTTAATACTGACAGCTGCGGCCGTTATAGCCGTGCACCGCATGACAAACGCGCTGCACATAAAGTCTGGAAAAATAAATATATGAAAAAATTTCCCATAAATTTTGAAACATATAACAACAGTTTTAAATTAGTGGCGGATAATCAAAAAAACGGAAATTCATATCTATTAAATCTGACTTTTAAAACGCCCATAAAAATTTATAATTTTTCTTTAGAAGAAATTTTTTATCTGAGCTGCGCAAAATATAAGCTTTATTTTAAAAAAGATGATTATGAATTTATAGTTTTTTCACCGGAATCATTTGTCAATATAGATGAAAATAACAGAATCTTTACATATCCGGTCAAGGGCACAATTAACGCCGGATTAAAAAATGCCGAAAAGATTTTAACGGATGACGATAAAGAATTAGCCGAACATATTACCGTGGTAGATTTATTAAGAAACGACCTTAATATTGTCAGTTCTGACGTAAAAGTAAATAGATTTCGTTATACCGAAAAAATTGATACAAATTCCGGTTCATTATTCCAGACTGTTTCCGAAATTGAAGGTAAATTAAAAAACAATTATATAAATAAATTTGGAGATATTTTTCTTAGCTTACTGCCTGCAGGCTCAGTGTCCGGAGCGCCTAAAGACCAAACTTTAGAAATTATTAAACAGGCAGAATTAGAACCGAGAGGGTATTATACCGGAGTTTTCGGCTATTACGACGGAATAAAAAATTGCCTTAAAAGTTCCGTTATGATAAGATTTATTGAAAATAAAAACAACAGATTATACTATAGAAGCGGCGGAGGCATAACTGTTTATAGCAGCGCTTTAAAAGAATATAACGAGATGATACGGAAAATATATGTGCCGGTTTATTGAAACAGTTAAATTGGAAAACGGAAACTACAAATTAATAAATTATCACAACAAAAGACTGAACGACACTATTATTCGTTTTTTTAAAAAAACTCCGCTGAAAAGCGAATTTATCGACATCGGAAAATTTCTTCCGTCCCCCGCAGCAGAATTTAAAAATGGAATATTTAAATGCAGAATAGTTTATTCAGATAAAATAGAAAGTATTGAAATTTTACCGTATATAAAAAAAAATATTAAAAGATTGAAGCTTGTGGAATCAGATATAGATTACAGCCTAAAATTTGAAAATAGAGATTCTATTAATAATTTATTTGAAGAATCTAAAATTTTCAAAAATAAAAACCGATTAAATTTACCTGCAAATTTAATCAATGATAATACTAATAATAGTGATAGTAATAGTAATAGTAATAGTAACGATAATAAAAATTCGCGAGCCAGCGATAGTTTGTTCCGCACCTGTAATTTATACGACGACAATAATACGCGCGACAGCAATTTTGATATTCTTATAGTTAAAAACGGATTAATAACCGATACGTCTTATTCTAATATCATTTTGTACGACGGCAAAGAATGGGTAACTCCTGAAAGTTTTCTGCTTAACGGAGTCAAAAGACAGCATCTTTTAAATAAATGTATAATTAAAGAAATGAAAGTTCGCACGGTTGATTTGAAAAATTTTAAAAAAATTTCTTTAATTAATGCAATGCTTGAACCGCGCGATATTGAAATAGATATAAACGATATTATCTGACGATAATTAATAATTAATTGACCATACGGTATAACGATACGATAATTTTAAGCGGCGTTTTAGAATAGTTTTGCGATTATAAAATATTCAGTATATATTCTCCGGAAACAGCTATAAAAAGAGTCGGAATTGGGACAAATTTGAGACAAAAATTCTATAAAAATTATAAAATTTACATAAAATATAATCAATATAAAATTTATACAATAGTCAGAAAAGGCTTATTTACTGCGGTTTTAAAATGGTCGGGACGGCGGGATTTGAACCCACGACCCCCTGCTCCCGAAGCAGGTACGCTACCGGACTGCGCCACGTCCCGAAAATATGATAAAAAACGACCATATATCCAATTAATATAATTAATTATTATATTAACAGGATAACTTGACATACTCCCATGCCTAAAGGCAAGAGCTTCAAATATCAACGACAGATGCGGAATAACTCCGTCTAACTCTGCCTACGCAAAGAGAAGATGTCCTTCTCGTAAATTTTTAAATATTAACACTGTAAGATTCTGTAATATTAATGTAATGTTAATATTTAATCAAATAAATTAAAATGCAATTAAATGACCGTTTATAATTATAAGTTCATATAACTCAATTATTTATTGTAAACCAATAATAAAAAGTACATAAAACAACTGTAAGTTAATCTTATATATGTCAGACTCTTCTTTTCATTTCGTTTATTGTTTCAGAATAATTTTCTGTACCAAATATACCAGACCCGCTCACAAATATATCGCAACCAGAATTTGAAGCTTCTGCAATATTAGAAACTTTAATTCCGCCGTCTATCTCGATAATGGTTTCAAGTTCAATTTCATTAATCATTCTAAACAATTTTTCTGCCTTAAATAAAGAAGCATATATAAATTCTTGTCCGCTAAATCCCGGATTAACGGACATTATTAAAACCATGTCTATATAATCAAGAATATCTTCCAATGCCGCAACAGGAGTAGATGGATTAATTGCAACGCCTGGACTTGCCTCTAATTCTCTTATCCGCTCAACCGTTCTGTTTAAGTGTATGCACGCTTCCTGATGAATTGTAAGTATATCCGCTCCGGCTTTAATAAAATCCTCAATATATCTTTCCGGTCTGTCAACCATTAAATGGACATCTAAAGGCAAAGAAGTTTTTTCATTTATAGCTTCAACAAAATTCCACCCTGCAGTAATGTTAGGCACAAAAATACCATCCATTATATCTATGTGTATTAAATCTGCACCTGCTTCTTCTATTAATTCTATTTCCCTTGATAGGTTTAGCAAATCACCTGAAAGAATTGACGGCGCAATCTGTTTCAAAATAACCTCTCATTAATTAGTAACGATAAAAAATAAAAATAATCATCAAATCTATCGAGCAGTCCGAATAATTTTCGCCGATGTTAAATATAATAACATATTATTAATAATAATCAAGCAAAAGATAGGTTGTTTTTCCAAAAATTTTTAAAATAGGCGAAAGCCAATTATAAGCCCTTTGCCATTTCTTTAAGCCTCGCTATTCTATCTTCCGTAGCAGGATGGGTACTGAACAGTTTCTTAAAACCACCTCCTCTCAGCGGATTTACAATAAACATATGAGCCGTAATATTTGCCATTTTACTGTCAGGCATAGGTTCCGCATTATTCCCTGCTTCAAGTTTATTTAATGCGCTCGCAAGAGAAAGCGGACTTCCGCTTAAATTAGCTCCCCCTTTATCGGCGGCATATTCTCTTTGTCTTGAGATTGCCAATTGAATTAAACCCGCCACTAAAGGGGCTATAATTGCCATAGCTATTAACGCTATAAAATTATCGTCTTTGTCCTCTCCCCTGCCGCCGAATCCTGAAAACATGGCGCCCCACTCAGCCATCATAGCCAACATACTTATTGCGCCCGCTACTGTTGCGGCAATAGAACCTATCAATATATCTCTATTTTTCACGTGCGTTAGTTCATGCCCTAAAACTCCGGATAATTCATCTCTATTTAAAATTTTCATGATGCCGGAAGTAACGCAAACAGCAGCATGCTTAGGATTTCTTCCGGTTGCAAAAGCATTTGGGGTATCTTCTTCTACAATATAGACCTTGGGCATAGGCAGATTTCCTTTTTGTGATAAATTTCTTACAATCGAATATAACTCCGGCTGCTCGCTTTCGGTAACCGGAGTGGCATGATACATGGACAAAACCATTTTATCGCTGAACCAATATGTGCCCATATTCATAACCGCCGCAAAGATAAGAGCTATAATCATCCCAGTCTCGCCACCGAGAAGACCGCCGGCAACAATGAGAAGAACAGTTAACAAAAGCATTAAAATAAAAGTTTTAAAATAATTCATTTCTTAAATCACCGCCTTATATAAAAATATTTACTAATTTGCTCAAAATAGAAAATTTATTTGTCTTTAATTTTAATTTGTCTTTATTTTTATTTGTCTTTATTTTAATTTGTGTTTATTTTTATTTGTCTTTATTTTAATTTGTGTTTATTTTATATAATATTTTATATTTTTTTATACAATAAACATCACCTATGGATATTATAGCACAAATTTTTTTTAAGAGATAATTTTTTGGCCTATGTATCTATTTGACCTATGTATCTATTTGGCTTATGTATATCTATTTGGCTTATGTATATCTATTTGGCTTATGTATATCTATTTGGCTTTTTTAGTACATTATTTTTTATTGCAAAATCTGATTGAATTTTAATTTTATAGCTAAAAATTTGCAATGTTAAGAAAGCGGAGCGGTTTAACTGCAGTTTATATAGCTGAATAAAAATAATAAAAATATAATGCTATGATTATAGAGATAATATTAAATTAATAGTCCGTGCGGGCATAGCTGCCGGTATTTTTAATTTTTAATATATTAATTATACGAGTTATACGAGGCATTAATATAAAAAATATGATTTGAACTATTTTTAAAATAAAAAACCCTGAATTTCATTTAAATTTTTACCTGTTGCATTTTCATTATTTTCATTATTTTTGTAATTAGCTTCGTCATTATCGTTGCAATTGCCATTGTCTGAATTTATATTTATATGATTATTTTTCAACGCAAATAAATCGTTCATGTCTTTTTCCGCCGGAAGTTCGTCTAAACTTTTAAGATTGAACATCTCTAAAAAAAAATTGGTAGTTTTATACATAAGCGGTTTTCCTATAACATCTTTTTTTCCCGCAATCCTTATTAAATTTTTATCCAGCAAAAATCTTATAACATTGCTCGAATCAACACCTCTTATCTGCTCTATTTCACTTCGTATAACAGGCTGTTTATATGCAATGACGGCTAAAGTTTCAAGCTGAACTTTCGTGAATTTTTGAAGTTTCACAGCCAAAAAATCAGAAATCACCATATAATGTTCTGCTTTAGTTTTAAAACTCAGATATCCGCCGTTTTCAGAAAGATATATTCCATGGCTTCTTTTTTCGTTAAATTCAATTTTAATAAAATTAACCGCCTCTTTAATCCTTTTTTTTATTATTAAAGAATCTGGCTTTCCGGAAAGTTGTTTTGGTGTTAAAATTTCATAAAGTTTAGAATAAGAAACAGGCTCTCCCGACGTAAATATTATAGCCTCTACAGCCGGTTGAAGTTCATTTAAGTCGGGTAGATATTCTGCCATAATTGAGAATTAACGTTTTTCTCTTCTATTCTCGATAGTTATATACTTTTAATATAATAAATTTTAATATATAAATCTATATAATTATATTTGGTTTTATATAATTTTAGATCATTATCTTTGGTTTGGCTTTATATTATTTTATATAATTAGCTATTAATTATCTTTGTTTTTATATTATTTTATATAATTAGCTATTAATTATCTTTGTTTTTATATTATTTTATATAATTAGCTATTAATTATCTTTGTTTTTATATTATTTTATATAATTAGCTATTAATTATCTTTGTTTTTA
>JAKAQK010000134.1 GCA_021822625.1 bacterium
TAACCAGCAGCTTTTTATCGGTCTGCTCTATGAAGTCCGTTATTTCCCTGCAAGGCGTCCCTTTCCTGACGGTAATATTAAGATTATTTTTTTCTTTAGAATATCTGTAGCGCAAATCTTCTATTATACCTTCAAATTTTTCGGCAATATTGCGTTCAAATGATTCAAGCGCATTTTTATCTAAATTTCTGATGTATTTTTCATCTATTACTGTAAATAACGTCATAGTTTTAATAATATCTGGCGGTATTTTATCTAAAATTGTGATCGCCTTAAGGGAAGATTCTGAAAAATCAGTCGCAAAAACCACATCTGTAAACGTATCTTTACAATCCAGATTATCTTTTTCGTCATTTTTGATAAGACTGGACGAATGCATTAATATTCGCTTGGTTATTAATACCGATTTATTTGATTTAGCAATTATATCGTAAAGCGGCGAATCGTAAAATGAAAAAAAGGCATTTACCCTTCCGGCAGTCTTTTTATCAAGAACAATAAAATCTATATCTTCTCTATCCGCCTCTTTAACTATTTCATCTGCAATATCGCCGACTTTTATGACGTAGCTTACGCCAAAACCGTACTTTTCTAAATTTTTTTTAATATCTTTAAGCCTTATTTCTGATGTTTTTCTTATTTTTTCTTCATCTTCTTTGTCGTAGCGTGAATAAAGACTATGCTGAAGTTTTTTTATATCAATAACATGAATTAAAATGATTTCTTTAAGTCCAATTTTTGCAAGATTAGCGAAACACTCAAGGTTTTCAAAAAAGAACTCGCCGAAATTAATTGCGTAAAGCGCTGTATTTAACATATTGTTTAAATTATATTTTTTAAACTACCGTATTAATATTATTATTGATTGGTACTATACCGCCACGACCACGATTATTATAATATTTTTCAAGCAAAAATTACAACTTGAAAATTATAATCTGAATAATACTATTTGTTTCCTGTGCTATTACAGTTTTAAGCGGCGTGAGTCTATTTTTTTCAATTTATACTATAAACCGGTGTAAAGGCGCATTAATTAATTAATTATTATCATTAACATTATTATTAGCCACTTCATTTTCTGCAAAAATAATGGCAGTTTGTTGTTGCGTATTGCCGGTAGCACTGTCTGCCTTGCAGCCGGTACCGACTTCCGCGCTTACAGACCTGAGCGTGCCGCCTGCAAATCCGTTGGATGTAATAATCCAATAAGCAGGACATGAGGTTGCGTTATAAGTCGTATTATTATTGTATTGATATTGTTGAACTATAGCGCAAAACGCAGGCGTATAATTATCAACGCCGATATTGGAATTATTGCCGCCGGCGGCAGGGGTATTTGAATCGCCTGAATAAAGATTATAGCTATAAATATAATAATGAGGAGGCGTTAAATTTTGACCGGAAACACCATAAGGCGGAACAACAATATTCGGGCAGCTTAGACCGCTCGGCGGCGTATTTGAAAAACCGGCAAAATTATTAGGCGGCGTATTGTTATCATTCTCTTTGCCAAGCTCATACGCGGCAATTTCTATACCTGATTTAGCAGCATATTTCGCTGCTGCGTTTGTTAAACCCTGCCTTGAATTAATACTGCTTGAAGCCATAAGATACGCAAAGACGGAACCTGCCAGTCCCATTAAAATAATTATAATAATAGCAAATATTATGGATATTCCGCTGTTTGATTTTATAACGCTATTTTTGTTTAATTTTATCATTATATTTTTAAATTTTTTCCCGCAACTTAAATGTGTATTAGTTTTCAGCAAAGTCTCTTTCATTGATTATTGCAAATAGGCTATTGAAAATTAATACTGCCGATATTATTCGCAACCGGATAGTCCGCGGTAACTCCATTGCTTGTAGTCGCCTGTTTATATAATACATCATTATTTATACAAAAAACTATTAATTCTTCATTGTTTCCGCCTGCAATATCAGTCGGCGGCGCATATTTATAAAACGCAATTTCGCTTGGTTCGCAGGGACTTGACTCACCCGGTAAACAAGCTGTGCACGGCGGCTGCGACAAATTTGCGGACGGCACAGGAGAACCGTCGGCGCACGCAAGAATAACAGGCTCGCTGCCGTTTGTACTATTTACGTTAGACCTTATATCGGTTAGGCTGTTTGGAGTTAAAGGACACGCCACTCCGGCTGGTACGGACAAGACAGGCGAATTGACAGCGGGCATAGCCGCTTCTTCAGCAGTTTTTCTTATTACAGAACTTGCATAACTGAGAGAATTACTCGTATGAAGGGAATTTTGATTATACATATAATTGTTTATCCCAAACATTATAACCTGATATAATCCGACGGCCATTATGCCCGTCAGCAGAATTGTCATAACTAACTCTATAAGAGTAAATCCGCTATTGTTAATACGGATACCGCTTCTAAACATATTATATTTTTTTGTATGTTCTTTATTATTTTTGCAAAAGGTATCTGGCATTTTCAGTAATTTTTGAGCTTTTTGATATTTATACATATTCAATAATATCTTTTCCCGATTCATATAAAAGTTCCTGCTTTATTAATAAATATTTTCTAAAATGTAATCCTATAACTATAGATAGTTATTTTTTTCATAATTTTATTGTTTTTCCATAAATAATAATATATCTTTATTATTCTGCCTCTATTTTCTTATTGTTGTCCCATTATTTTATATTATCATCATTCTATTATTATATTATTATCGCGCTTTTATTTTCTATTGTGGATTGGCTACAATAGTAGAAAATCCGCTCGTTACGCTTCTCTGATTATCGCTGCTCTTATCGCCCGGATTAACGGCGGTTATCGTAAACTGCGCCGAGCATGATGTTGATATTGTAGTAACATTAGTTGTCTGCTGGGCGCATACATTTGACTGTAAATAAGTAGTACTTCCAGATGTTGTTTGCGTCGGACCGCTGCCGCCAGGCGGCGTACTACTACCGCTTTGTGACGGCGGGGGTGGCGGTGGTGGCGTGCTGACCGCTGGTTTAGACGGCGGTGAACTGTTCGCTAAAGACTCTAAATAACCAATAAAATTTTCAATATCCAGCCATAATTGCCCCCACCAGTTTATTTTATCCATAAGATTATTATATTGCTCATTACTGAGACTGCTCAAAAGCAGATATAATTCAAGTGGGCTAAGACTATTTAATAAATTGTATAGATGGTTGCCTTTCATTGACTTAAGAACTGAATAGAGCTGTTTGCCGCTTAATAAAGACAAAACATAATATAACTCAGTACTGTTTAATGTATTTAAAAGTTTATATGAATTATTACCCGACAGTTTAGAAAGAATTTCATAAGTCTGCGTCGGCTGCAATAAATACTCAAAAACACTGTATAGATATTCAGGCTGTAATTTTGACAACACGGCATAAACCTGATTTCTATTCATCAGCGAAAGACTATTGTAAAGCGTATTCCGCGTAATTGGCACAGGCGGAGCCGGAGGCTGTATTGGTGCCTGAGGCGTAGGAGGCGGCACTGGTTGCGGCTTCCCCGCAGGAGGCTTTGGCGGCGCAGGCGGAGCAGGCGGTTTTCCTTGCGGCTGTGCGAGTCCCGGCGCAGCGGGTCCAACAGGCGCAGGCGGAGCCGGCGGTAACTCCGGAGTAAGACCGTATAATACGTCATACAATTCATTACCGGATAAACAGTCCAATGCTAAATACACATCATTGCCGTTTGAAATTCCGGCAAGCTGAGGCGCCGACGGTACTACGCAGCTCTGCTGAGCGCCATATGCCTGATTTATTAAAAGAATATTAAACAGAAATATTGCTGCAACTATCGGCAGTAACAAGCTATATTTTACGCGCATCTCTATAGTTATCCCAATAAAATATATATAAATTAAATACGTGGACTATATTAAGCTATACATACGCCCGCATCATGTTTTTCACACACACCCCTATTATATATATAATATACAATATATTATTATAAAATGAAATTAGAGAAAATAAATAACGCTGTCTTTATCGTTAAAGATTAAGACATAGACAAGCATCGGGTTGTCTGACGGTAAACAACAAGACCCTTATATTAGAGCAGGAAATTGGCATATATGACATAATTAAATTAATTGCCGTCATTATTATAATTCGTGAAAATCATTGTAAGGGTAACACCGGGCTCATTAGCGCCTGCGGGCGGATTAAAAGAAGCGGTGCAATTGCCGCCGTCAACGCTATTATTAAACCATTCTGTTTTTACAACGGCTAAAATATAATCGGTAGCGGGTTGAGGCGGCACAGGTGAAGTATCTGGAGGCGGATTTATGGTAACGTCGCCAGGATTAAAGCCGTTCTGCCGGTCGTTTAAAGTGATATACTGCGTTGGATATTCATTTGTGCCGCTCGGATAGAAAGTAGTATAAAAACATTCATTGTTAATTTGCTGAACTTGAGGCGAAATAATATAGCTACCTATTGCTGCATCGCCGTTCCATATACTACTGGTAATGCTAATACCGTCCGGCTGTGGCCTCGTTGATGGTAATGCCGCATTAAAATTAAAGCATACGCCGTATGCGCTGCCGCCTTCGCTGCAGTAATTCAAATCAGCCATATATTGCTTAGCCAAATTTGTTGCGGTAATTTCATTAGCAATTCGCGCGCTTGTTGCAGAGCCTGCTATGAAACTCTCCAATATGGCAGTTAAAGATATGCCGAGTATTATAATAGTAATCACTATTTCCAGCAGACTAAAGCCATTTCTATTTTTAAGAATTTTTAAATTCATAATTAACATTAAATACCCATAAACTACTAATAGTCGCCGTCCGGAGACATTGAAGGCATTACAGCTTCCTGCAAAATATCGTTATTCTGATAAATATACTGCATAATGTAAATAACCTTGCCTACGTCTCTGCCGTATTGAAGTTTTTCATACTCATCTGGAACATATCTGAGCGTTCTGAATAGTATCGGATATCCGTACAAATTTTTTTGAATCAGCTGGCTTAACGGTATAACCGTAGAAGTATTAGAAACTGCAAATTCCAACCAGCACACGCCGCCTGTGTTAAATACGGCTTCATATTTTACTTTATTAAATGTATATTCATACGCTTTAATTCCTGAATTTTTATAATTATATTGCTCAAGTCCGTTCTGATAAAAATACAGCGCACTCAGCGGAATTCTTTTCATACAGTATCTTTTTTGCATCTGTTTATAAGTATTTCCAACTGCTGCATAAGTATTGTTACAGTTTAATCCCAAGAAAGATGCAGTGGCGGCAGATGCAGCTAAAACAATAAACATAAAAATCGATAATTTTTTTTTCATGAAAAATTATAAGCTCGTATACTCCGGTATTCATACAGGAGAGAAGAGCTAACCTCCGTATTTTAAAAATTTCAATCAACTTTAATTTTATACAGTTAACCGAAGCGTTGATTTTTTCTCCGATTATAGTCTGACCAGTTTATATTGTTTTTATATTGTTGCGTATTATTGCGCTGAATTAAAACACTTATCGGTTATAAATTCATCTTTCTATATAATTTGTCCTCCAATAAT
>JAKAQK010000135.1 GCA_021822625.1 bacterium
AAACGGGCGTTCAGGACAGCGATGCGGTTTTTATTTATTATTACGCGACAAATGCGCAGGCAAAGCTTAAATGGCATACTATTAAATATAATATGTATGCCCAAAAAAAGTCATTGGACTTAAAAAGTCGTTTCAGCGGTTCTGTTCCCTTAAAAATAGATTTTCCGTTTACCGAAAGCAGACATATGGACGTAATAGCCTTAAAAGACGAACCTAATAAGCGGATTTTTGTTTATAAAATTTTAAATCCCAAAGCTTTAATATACGAATACGATAAAATAATCGTCAGGAGGAAATCCCTTAAAAGCAGTAATATCGAGGAGATTTCAATGAGCGTTCCGCAAAACGTCGTTTACAGGACGAAAACCAAAGAATCAAATATATTAACGGACGAAGCACCTTCATATAAAAATCGTACAAAAATAATAACCGATGAAGATGAAGACAATTTTTTCGACGTAGAAATTATTAAAGAAATTATAAATAAGGATGACGGAAAAGCAGGCAAAGACGGCGGCAAGGCCGAGATTATTTTAGGGGCAGGCATAAAGGATTTAAGTTTAAGCCAGTTAAGAAACGGAAAAAACTCCGATGTAAGACCGGGCGAGACAAAGAAAGCCGAAGGAGATTATTTTACTTTCGACGATTTTAAAGAACTTATCGGGATTTTTAAAAAAGAAAATTTATCAAAAATCAAAGAAAACAGTTTTATTATTTCAAATCCGGCGAAATTTCCCATAGAGAGAAAGAAAAAGAGATATAACAAAAAAGAAAGCTACGACGGGAAAAATTTAAGGGATTATATTGCCGTAAGGTTTCAATATAGGATTGATACGGCGGCAAAAAATGTTTTACTGATAGAACTAAGCCAGAAAAATATTGAGAATTCCGATAATGGATTTTCAATATTTATTTTTATTTCCGATAAATATATAGATAATTATAAAGAGAAATTTTTTCTAAGAAAATACGCCGCTAATATAAATTTTGAAAGAATTGAGAATTATTTTAAAAGTTACGGTATAATTTTATTAAGGAAAAAACATCCGGATAAAAAGAATAAAAGTAAAAGTTTTAAGTCGTGGTGCGGGGATTTGGATGAGAAATTTAATATGGGTTAACTAATTTCTTGCTTCCTTTTTATTATAATTTAAAAAATATAATACTATGAATTAAATTAAAGTTTTTATAAGATAATGCTTAAAAATATGTAATTTAATAAAAAATACTTGACAAAAAGTGAGATAATCAAGTTATATGGTATCTAAAGATACCATATAACTTGATTATCAATTATCATTTAGGATTAATTAATTGATAATTTCGATAAACAATAAAAGAGCATGAGGAATATGCCAGAATTTTCCGCAACAGCATCTGCATTGGGATATTATTATCAGATACGATATGCATTATTTGCCTTATTAACAGGTGAACTTAATGGAGGAATATCCTTGGAAACTATGGATGATATTACCTCTGAAAGAGACGGTTCGCCAGTTGAACTAATTCAAACAAAGCATCATGTAAATCAAACTGCGTCATTAGCAGATGCAAGCCCTGATTTATGGAAAACATTGCGTAATTGGAGTTGTAAAATACTTAATAATGAAGTTGATCCAAACACGGTCCAATTATTATTAGTTTCGACAGATAATATTACGGATAATTCCGTTGTTAGCATGCTTGGATATACCCCTGCTCAACGGTATGTTAAAAAAGCTCTGGATCAGCTGCAAAAAGTTGCGGAAGAATCATATAATAAAACAAATGCAAAAGCTTATCAGGATTTTATGGCTTTAACAAAAGAACAACGATATTTATTATTAGAATCAATAAAAGTAATAGCGGCATCACCAAATATCATAGATATTGTGCCAAAAATTCAGCGACAGTTGGCATTATCAACTAGGGATGAATTTATTGAACCTGTATATCAGAGACTGGAAGGATGGTGGTTTGATCGTGCGATAAAATCTATGAAAGGCGCTGAGTCAAAGGTTATTTTTTTCTCTGAGGTTAGGGCGATGATAAACGATATATCTGAACAATTCTATGCGGATAATTTGCCTATAGATTTTTTAAGCTGTGTAGTTCCAGAAGAAGAAACATTAGCGGACAGTCAAAAGGTGTTTATTAAACAGTTACAGCTTGTTGTAGTTGGCCAGCCGCGTATTCGCAATGCAATTAATGATTACTATAAAGCTTATCAACAGCGTTCTAAGTGGGTTCGCGAAGATTTGGTAAACATAAACGAGCTGGAAAATTATGAAAATAGATTAATAAATGAATGGCAACGTAGGTTCCTTATTATGCAGGAGAATTTAGCTGAAGGTTCTATTGAGCATGAAATGAAGTTAGCAGGAAGAAATCTTTATAATGAAATAGATGAAAATATAAATATTTGTATTAGACCTAAATGCAACGAACCTTACGTAATGCGCGGAAGCTATCATATGCTTGCAAATGACTTGCGGATAGGTTGGCACGCAAAGTTCATTGAAAGATTACAGTATTTATTGCAAAATGCGGGGGCAATGCAATATGAACCTTAGATGGGACCAGCGCCCGCGAGATGTTGCTTATCTGCTTAATCCTGCTTTCTGTGGTGAAATTATGCGAGGTTGTATAAAGTCGTATCAAAAAACGGCGCAACGGCCAATGCCATTTCCGTTACTTTTCCTTATATTACCTATTGTTCTTCATAAGTCCACAAGAGAGGTTATGCCCCAAACGGCAAGAATACGTATGTATTCATGGTTGCAAGCAAACCCGCAAGTTAAGGTTGGGTTTGCTCAGCGAGCACGAACGCTATTGAGTGCTAGCAAAGAAACATTAGTCTTCATGATGCAATTTGGCGTATTGACAGTGGATAATGATGCCATGCTATCTGCTCCCTTAAAGTCACCCAAGAAAATTCGCAAGCTTAAGAATGGTGAAGTCGCAGACTGTTTTAAAAGAGCTGAATTACTCGGTAAATGGTTTGCTAATTCAGGTTCGTCTATTAGCATTTATACGATGTGGGGGATTAAGCCATAGTGCAAATACTTAAAATAGTGCTATATAATTCTAACCAAGAAAAGCGAGTATTAAAGCTGCGACCGGGAGAGGTAAATATAATTACTGGTGCCTCTGCAACGGGAAAGTCGGCTTTAATAGAAATAGTCAATTATTGTTTAGGCAAGAAAAGTTGCTCGATTCCTGAGGGGGTTATTCGTGAAACCGTAGCTTGGTATGGATTACTACTTCAATTTAGCGACGAAAAAATGTTTATTGCTAGACAAAATCCTCCATTAGGAGTTCAAAACACAACACATATGTATATGGAACGGGGTGTTAATATTAAAATCCCTGTTAATTCACCAAGCGAATCTAACATTAATAATGATGAAATTGTTGAATTATTAAGCAGGAAAATAGGTATATCGCCTAATCTTAATACTCCTGTTGCAGGTCAAACACGCGCCCCATTGGCTGCTAATATTAGACATGCATTAAAATATTGTTTTCAACCGCAAGATGTTATAGCACAAAGAAATATCATTTTTTTTAGTCAAGAAGAACCATTTGTATCACAAGCTATAAAAGATACGCTGCCATATTTTTTGGGAGCTATAAGAGAGGATGACCTTGCTCTGGAACAAAAATTAGCGTTATTGCGACGCGAGTCAAGGAATATCGAGAAAGAATTGAAGGAATCAGAAGCTATAAAAGGAAGGGGCGCATCAAAAGCTTTTAGTTTAATGGAAGAGATGAAGCAAGTAGGAATTTTGACTACACCGGAAAAGGAAACCATTCTGCTTACCGATGAATATAATAAATTATCTGAAGTATCAGAATTTTTGCGGATAAAATGTGAATCTTGGAAACCTAATTTGGACTATATTGCTGATACCACTGTTCTTACTGAATTACAATTTAAGCAAAATACTTTGCATAAAGAATTTTACAAAAAAGATGATGCCATTATGGCCGCTAAAAATTTTGCGCAAGAATTAAAGGGATATACTACAGAGGTGGTTGAACAAAGCCTGCGACTTGAATCAATCGGTTTATTCAAAGGGGATAACGATTCATCGTTATGTCCAGTATGCAATCAAATCCATGAAAATTTAACGCCACAGGCTGGTGCTATACGTAAATCCTTAAATGCGCTCAATGCAAGCCTTGAGAACATGGTAAATGAACGACCTCGGTTGCGAGAATACATAGAAACCCTTGAAAAAGATAGAATAGATATTAAAAATTCTATAAGTGACAATGAAAATAAGATTAAAGCTTTATTAACGGAGAATGAGAAAGCTAAGGAGATAAAAGATTTAAATAGCCGTCAGGCTCGTGTAATTGGGCGGGTAAGTTTATGGTTAGAAAGCGTAATATTAACAGATGATTCTTCAGGCTTGCGAAATAATTTAGAAAAATTGCAGAACAAAATTAAGAAAATAGAAGAATTACTGGACCCTATAGTCAAAGAGGAGCGGTTAACATCTATCCTTAATAGAATAGGAATACAAATGACAGAGTGGGCAAAAAAATTAGACCTTGAACATAGCGATAATCCAATTCGCTTTGATTTAAAGAAACTCACTGTTATTGCAGACAAAGAAGATTGTCCAATTCCTCTTTATAATATGGGCAGTGGCGAGAATTGGGTAGGATATCATCTTATTACCTATTTAGCATTGCATCAAATGTTTAAAAAAGGATGCCGTCCGGTACCACAGTTCATTTTTTTTGATCAGCCCTCGCAAGTATATTATCCTACAGATAAAAATGGCGGTTCTTTGGCTGAGTTGAATGATGAAGATAGACAAGCAATAAATAATATGTTTTCATTTATCTTTGATGTAGTGGAAAGTTTAGCACCAGATTTACAGGTTATTATCACAGATCATGCCGATCTCGAAGATAGCAGGTATCAGTCAGCGATTATAGCACGATGGAGAAACGGCATTGCGTTAATTCCTGAATCTTGGATTACAGGGTAACGTTCAAAATTATGTGTAATGGCCTAAATTTTAATTATTAATTTTCAAACTAATTTTATTAAAATACAACGCTGCGTTAATTTCAAGTATTTTATTTAATTATTTTTATAAGTATAGGGATATTAAGTGTGCCTTTCAATATAATATAAAATAATTAAAAAATATTAAAATTAAATAATAAATGATTAATAAAAAAATAATTTATTTAATTTTAAGTATAGTACTGATTACCATAATTTATTTTAAATTAATTAGGCCTGCTATAAGAAGCTATAGATCCGGATATAGCGGTATTGTAATATATTCTAACGGTGTTGACTTCATTCAATGGACGGAAGTTCACAATAAATTAACGGGACAGTTTACAGAAACTGTTTTGAATAAGGACAAAATTCATTCTGAAAATCTTTCTTTTACCGGTATGCGCTCAAACCATAGAATTACCCTTAATTTTAAATCTTTTTTCCTTTTTAACAAAATAATGACCGGCAGGCTTAGCGGAAATGAATTTATATTAAATATGCCCACTTCGAC
>JAKAQK010000012.1 GCA_021822625.1 bacterium
CCGATCTCTTGCCGATATTAAAAAATTGTATTTTTTATCAGCCTCTACGATTTTGTCAACGTCAAAAGCTAATTTTCTCCAGCCAAGGACATCACGTATGGGGCTTTTGTCTAATTTAAATTTTATTACCGGATATGACGGTTCAATAAAAATTAATATAGAAAATACAAGTCCTACAATAATAGAAAAAGAAAGAGCGGAAACTGCAATTTTTTTTGAAATATTTTTTTTAAGTCTATTGTTGTAATATTTAAAAAATAGCAGACTTGCCATTATGTATGCCGGAAAATATAAAAAAACAGGCCAGTTAGGCTGTACCTCAGTTTTTGTGCACTGGTATATAAAATATGCAAACGGTACAAGGGCTGAAACAGAAAGTGCAAGATATATATCGTCTTGATTCCTAATTCCCTTATAAAATCCGTAACATATGGAAAATATTAAAATAATAAAAATAAACGGTGAAAAAATGCCTGCCTGAGAGCCTATAAATAAAAGCAGATTATGAATAAACATACTAAAATTTACGTGATTTCCCGATAAAGTAAATAAGTGCCTTAACGATACATAATCATTTAAATAATTCCATATAATTACAGGAGAAAATAAAAGTAAAGATATTAAAAAAGCGATATACGGTTCTTTTCTTAACAAATATTTTCTATAATTTTTGCTAAGAAGAAAGAATAAAAAAACAATGGGATATAAAAAAACAGCGGTATATTTGCTTAACAGCGCAAGACCGGCGGCAACGCCAATTAAATAAATATAATAATCTTTTTTAAAGAGTATCAGGTAAATTAAAAAAAAAATAGAAAGCGAAAAAAATAAAAGTTGAGCATCTCCATAAACTATAAGTATAGAACCTATGTTAAATATAGGTATGACATTGAGAAGTACGGCGGCGCCAAGACTATACGTTTTATTAGACGTTAATTTTTGCAGTATAATATAAACAAATAGTGAAATAAAGAGTGAAATCACGGGAGCACCCAATCTTACAAAAAACTGAGAATTAAGTTTTCCGAAGAGAGTAGTCAATGCTATAATATATGCAATCATGGGAGACATATCGTAATACGAAAGCGAAAGGTGCCGTGACCATTGCCAATAGTAAGTTTCTTCCGGAATCAGGTCAATATGTGTAATAAAAATAATCCTGAAAATAAATAAAACGATTAAGAATCCGAATAGAGAATTTGTGATTAGTTTGTTTTTATTCATTAATAAAAATTTAATGATAATACATCAGTAATAGGTGTTATGGTATAGTTACTATTCTATTATATTGCATTATTGTTATTTAAAACATGTTTAACATTATTGTTTTAAAAGTTGGGAGTTTTTTACGGTTTTAAATCCAAGAACTCCCTTAAACTTGTTAGATACGCATCGGGATTGTTATCCAAGGTTTTTAAGTCCGCCGCACTGTTTCTTACCCTTTCGAAACTGTTTAACGACAGACCATAGAGCCGTAAGCTTGCTCAATACTCACGGGTATGTGCCTTACCTCTTAAAGGTTCTCTTGAATAACTGCTGATTAAATATAATTTAATCTCCTCTTGTCAACTTATCAACCGGCTTTTACAAGCCTGCGGATTTATCCGCTGGTGGTTGACATAAACTATAAACACTAAAATAAACATCATATACGATTTTTGTTTAAAATTCAAAACAAAAAAGAAAAAATGCAGAATTATTTTTTAAAATACATTTAAAATTCTATATATTATTCTTGCTTAATTTGTATAAAATTTAATGATTTTAATAAAAAATAATAAGAATAGTAAAAATAACTTGACAATTGTTTTAACTTATTTTATCTTAATATTGTAATTAATTGTGAGATTTTGTAATTGAGTAATTATCTTACGGTGTTGTTACTTACTTAGTTACTTATTTATTTATTTAATTAATCCAGTTACTCAGTTACTCAGTTACTTACTTAATTAATTATTTACTTAATTATTTAATTATTTATTTAATTAATTCACTTAGTTATTTATTTATGTTGGCTTGTTTGTTAATTATGTTATAATTTATAATAATAACGATAATGATTTTTTTACTTTTTACACGGTAAACAAATAATGGGCTTTAAAATTAATTTATCATCAAAAAAGGTAGTCGGCATCGATATAGGTTATAGTTCTATTAAAATATTGGAAATGTCGAGGTCGGGCAGTAAATACACGTTGGATTCCATAGATTTAATCAATCTCCCCTCAGGAATTGTTTCCGACGGATTCCTGAAAGACCATGCGTCTGTCATTTCTTATATTAAGAGCTCTTTCGCTAATCACGGCATTAAAGACAAGAATGTTGTCATATCTATTCCATGCAAGCATGTTATTATAAAAAATATAGATATGCCAAAAATGAAAGAATCGGAACTTGACTCCGCTATTTTTTACGAAGCTCAGCAATATATAACTTACGATATTAATGAAGTATCTTTTGATTATGAAGTATTGGGCAATTCTGCCGCAGATGCGGGCAGCAATCTGATAATGATTATCGCCGGTAAAAAAGATATTATAAACGACAGAGTCGATTTAATGAATGAATGCGGTTTGCATTCGCCTATAGTGGATGTTGACTGTATAGCTACGGAAAATATGTTTAATTTTAATTATCCCGAAGAAACTGACCAAATGGCAGGAATTATAAAAGTAGGGGCGACCGAGACTAACGTTCATATTGTCAATAAAGGTTTTAACCTATTTAGAAGAGATATACCTATCGGAGGGGTTAATATTACCGAAGAAATAGCAAAAAAATTTCAGATGGATTTTAACGAGGCGGAAAATGTTAAAACAGGCGCCATTGCAAAGAGAGACGAAAATTTCAAAACCAATTATATGATATATATAAATATGATTGTCGCAAGGATAACGTCCGAAATACAGAGAACGATAGATTACTTTGCTGCTAATAACGATAAACAGTATCCTAAGAAAATATTTCTCACCGGCGGTTCGGCTATGCTGTCAGGACTTTCCGGAGATATAGAATCTAAACTCAATATACCTGTTTCAATCATCAATCCGTTCAGGAAAATTGTTTTCGGCAATAATATCGACGATACAAGTTTTATAGAATCTAAATATTCGCTTTTCGGCGTCGCAGTCGGTTTGGCGGTCAGAGGATTAGAGCCATGATTATAAAAATAAATTTAAATAAAAAACAAAAAGCCAAAAAATTTAAACCGCAAGTTGATAAAAGCAGCGTTATCTCTTTTATCCCTTACATAGTCGTTCCTATAATAGCAGCTGTAGCCGTAGTTTATGTTATGCAGTATCTTGTTCAGAATAAAATAAATAAGATAACCCATAATATTGACTCATATAATTCAAAAATTTCTATATTGATGCCAAAAGTTCAAAAAGTTGTTGCGATAAGAAAAGTACAAAGCCAGATAATTCAAAAAATTAATATCATTAAGACATTAAAAAAAGAGCAGAAGGGACCCATAGGCTATACTTTTTCTCTTACTAATGCTATTCCAAAATTTGCATGGATAAATTCTTTAAAATCAAATAGCGGCAATATCAGTATAAATGGTGTGGCTTTAGACGGTCAGGTAGTATCTATGTTTATGAAAAAAATAAAGAAAACCGGATTTTTTCATTCTATAAACTTGATACAGACCGCTGAGACTAAAAAACAGGGTTTAAATTTACAAGATTTCAGTCTTACCATGAAAAGCAAATATAAAAAACCTGAATCTAAACTAAACTCTAAAAATATAATAAAAAAATCTGTTGTTAAATAACCTTAATTAAAAAAATTTTCTTAAATAAGTAATAAGCGTGTCAATTATTTAAAAATATTTATGAGTATTTATTAAGCGTGCGAATTATAATAGAAAATAGGCAGATAAACAATAATAATAAAAAGAGATAGGTAAAATTGAGAAGAAAGAATTAAACAATAACAAAAATATAAAACAAGTATAATTAAAAAAGCAGGCAAACAATAATGAATCTGAATGTTAAAAATATAAATTTTAAAAATAAAATATTTTTAGAAATTGTTGCGAGCATTGTAATTTTTATTGCGATTTTAGCCGTTTATTATTTTATGTTTTTTTCTTCAATAGAAACTTCTTTGAATCAAAAACAGTCGTCGCTCAATATAGTTAAAACCAGGTATACTTCTTATATATCAGAGGTTAGGACTTATCCGTCTTTGGTAAAAAAGCAGAAAAAACTTGAAGTAGAATTTTTAAGTTTATTGACTGAGCTACCTTCTAAAAAAGATATACCGGGTCTTTTAATGGAAGTTTCAAATTATGCTAAAGCTCTGCATTTAAATTTAGACATGTTTAAACCGGAAAAAGTATCGCCTAAGAGTTTTTATGAAGCAGTGCCTTTTTCGATGAATATAAGCGGGTCATTTTTCAACGTGTATAAATTTTTTTACAAACTTGCGGATATGAATAGAATAGTGGATGTTCATAATGTGTCTATAGCCGGCAATGCTTCTAAGCACAACGTTGCTGTAAGTTTTGACGGTACGACCTTTTCTTTTATAGGCGTTATGCCAAAATTATTAACTGCGGTAAATACCCAAAAAGGCGCCGCAGGTGCCGTAAAACGCCGTAATGGGAACGATAAAGAATTAAAGTATAAGTATATTCGCAAACATAACGGAATAAAAAAAACATCCGGCAGATATGATAAGAATAAAAAGATAACAGTCAAGCTCGATCATAATATTAATAAAAATAGTCTTAGAAAAAAAATAGAACTGTTGAAGCGTAAATCTTTAACGGCAAATCCTTACCCGTATAATTTAAACAGAAACCCGTTCAGAACGTTTTTATATACGCAAAAACCGAATGTATCCTTCAAATACGGCGAATTGCCGCTGCTTCAATATAGCTTGTCGTCGCTTTATATCGTGGGTATAATGGAAAAAAGCGGGAAGTATTACGCAATGGTTTCGACGCCCGACGGAAGGTCATATATAGTAACAGCAGGCTCTATTATGGGCATTAATAGAGCAAGAATAACGGATATTACCGAAAATTCCATTGTATTATCCGAAAAAACATATAATCAATTAGGACAGCTACACACGGTTAATTATGTAATGACGTTAAAATAAAATGCTAAAATATAGATATTCAACCAATAAATTTAGTGTGAAATGAATGAGAACGGTTAAGGAGCGCTGGAGGCATGATGAATAAAAAAGGCAGCAAAAAAAACATAGAAAAAAATTGCAATATTAACATTAAAACAATGTGTACGGCGAAGAAGCTTATTTTTCAATCCGCCGTATTTTTATCATTTTTTTTATTTTTCACTCTTGTATTATTTCAGTCAAATTCGTTTGCCAAAAATTTTGTCGGCGCTTCCGGACAGAAAACGGTGAGAAAGTTATTTGTCGACCCGTCGACGATGCGTGTGAGTTTTGATTTTCAAAATGCAAGTCTAGTAGATGTCATAAGAATGATTGCAAAAGTTTCAAATATGAATGTTTTAATCGGTTCTGACGTAAAAGGCTCGGTGACCATGAAAATGCATAATGTTCCCTTAAAGGACATATTTTCCGTCATACTTGACGCATATGGGCTGGGAATAGTCAAAAAAGACGGCATATATTATATTAATTCGTCAAGTTCTATCGCTTCCGTCGTTTCAGCCCAAAAAAAGGCAAAGGCTATATCAGGACCGAAAATAACTAAAATTATTCCTGTAAATTATGTAAATGTTGCCGGTTTAATTCCTAAAGTGAAAACGGTGCTGAGTCCTGAAGGCAAGGTCATGGTCGATAAGTCTATGCACGCGCTTATCGTAACCGATATTAAGCAAAATGTTATAAAAGCTGAAAATCTTGTAAAGGAGCTTGACAGAAGAACTCCGGAAGTTCAAATTACGGCTAAAATGGTTGAAGTTGACCAGTCATATTCTACGCAATTAGGTATCAATTGGGAAGGAGGATATGCAGCCGCCGCCCCGGGCAATACAAACATGGTTGCTACGCCAAATTATTTTGCCGGTCAGTTGGCAGGTGTTCCGGCAGGGCCCGGTTTAATTACCCCTACCGCAGGCGCTCCAACATTAACAACGCCTTCGCCGGGAACTTTTTCGGTAGGAATAGTAAATCAATATGCCAGTATTACCGCAACGCTTCAGGCTCTGGAAAGTTTAGCCAAAGCTACAAGTATTGCGTCGCCTAAAGTTATAGTGCTTAATAATCAGACGGCTACCATTGCCAAAGGAGAAACATTATATCTGCCATCTGTAGCAGGCGTAGGAGCTGTTGCGGCTCCGCAGGCTATTACGGCTCAGATATCGCTTTCAATAACACCGCATATTATGTCCAACGGCAGCGTGAAACTTACTATAAATTCGTCAAACGACTCAGTTGCGCCGCCGGTCTCAGGAGCACAGGCGACATTAGACACGGAAAGCGCAAACTCTACCGTTATAGTTAGCAATAATGACACGGTAGCTATAGGCGGAGTATATGAATTAAATAAAAGCACATCGACGAGCGGTATTCCCGGACTAATGGATATTCCGCTTTTAGGTTGGCTTTTTAAATCCAGAAATATCAGCTATTCAAAAGACCAACTGTTGATTTTCATTACGCCTAAGATTATAAAAGGCTAAGTTATTTCTGTTTCTATTTCATTTTCTAATTGAGCTTGATTTTGGGCGCTGTTTACAGTATACTGGCTAAGCGTGCAATGCAAACAAAACTTGATGATGCGGGAATATCCGTTTGCGGCTTATTGTTAAGTAATAGTTAAGTAACAGCCGGTAAAACACCCAAGTTTATCGTTCTTGTTATGCTTGTCCCCATGCTTACATAGGTAACGGTCAGTATAAACAATCAAGGTAAATAACAAATAAAGAAACGGATTTTTTTAATGAAAAGACAGACAAGCGTTAGAAACTTATAATCAGGTCTTTAAAAAAAATTATATTAATTAACTTTAATGTTGACTGATGTTCAAAATTCAAAGGATAAAAGAGGCATACCTATAGATAAAGTAGGGATAAAAAACCTGCATTATCCCATATCCGTACTTGATAAAAAAAAATCTTTTCAGCACACCGTAGCCGATATAAATATGTACGTCGATCTTCCCCATTACTTTAAAGGCACGCATATGAGCCGTTTTTTAGAGGTTTTAAACGATTACAGAGGCGAAGTAAGCATAGTTAGTTTTCCGGATATATTAAGAAAAATTAAAAAAGTTTTAAATGCCGGTTCTGCATCCGTCGAGATGGAATTTCCCTATTTTATAGAAAAAACAGCTCCGGTGAGCGGAAAAAAAAGTCTTATGGAGTATATCTGCAGTTATAAAGGCACAATAAAAAATAAAAAAATAGAATACACCAATAACACCAATAATAACGATAACAACACCAATAACAACAACAATAATAACAACAACAATAATAATAAAAATGAGTTATACAATAATTGCGCAGATAAAAATAATAAAAAAATAATTACAACAGAAAATACGGTACCGGAAACTGAGGACGAAAGCATTATTATAATAGGTATCAAAGTACCCGTAAACACGTTATGCCCATGCTCTAAAGAAATATCTAAATACGGGGCGCATAATCAACGAGGGATTGTTTCCGTATCGCTCAAGTTTTCTAAGCTGATATGGTTCGAAGATATAATAAACGATGTTGAGTCTTGCGCTAGCGCTCCTATATATTCACTTTTAAAAAGAGCGGACGAAAGATTTCTGACAGAACATGCTTATGAAAATCCGATGTTTGTGGAGGATATAGTGAGATGCGTGGCAGATATATTAAAGAAAAATAAGAATATCGAATGGTTCATGGTCGAGGCTGAAAATTTTGAAAGCATTCATAACCATAGCGCTTATGCAATGACGGAAAGCGGATATAAAGAGTAAATTATAAATTAAAAAATATCATTATTAAAGTTATGTCATTTAAAAAAATTTATTTATTAGGGTCAGCATAAAATTTATTTATTAGGGTCAGTATAAAATCTATTTATTAGGGTCAATAATAATTATAGATTATAGATTAAAGATTAAAGATTAAAGATTAAAGATTTAAAGATTAAAGATTTATAGATTAAAGATTTAAAAATTAAAGATTATATTCCAGATATATAAGATTATTAAATTATAAATTGTAAAATTTGGTGAGGCTGATAAAAAATATGTTAAGGTTTATGACAGCTGGCGAATCCCATGGAAAAGGGCTTGTTACGCTCATCGACAATTTTCCTGCAGGTGTTAAAATAGACGAAGAGTTTATTAACGAAAAGTTAAAATTAAGACAGTCAGGATACGGAAGAGGAGCAAGGCAAAAGATAGAAACGGACAAGATAGAATTTATATCAGGCGTCAGAGGCGGGCTTACGACCGGTTCGCCCATTTCTTTTTTTATTAAAAACAGGGATTATGAAAATTGGAAGGACAGAATGGATTTGCGCAAACCTGTTTCGGAGGATATTAAAATACATATTCCGAGACCGGGGCATGCCGATTTTGCGGGTTCTATAAAATATAATCTTGATGATATAAGAAATGTTTTAGAGCGTTCAAGCGCCAGAGAGACTGCTTCCAGGGTTGCGGCAGGCGCTATATGCGAGCTTTTTTTAATGGAGTTTGACATACGGTTTTCTTCGGCTGTTCTAAGCATAGGCGGTATAGGAAGCATGGGAGGCGCAGGCGCAGATTTATATAAAAGCTCTAATGCAAACTGCATAAACTACAGAAACGGTGACATCGGCGATAATAATGGCGCGGAAAAAATTAAAGTTAGAGATAAAATTGGAGAAACGGCAATAAAAGATATCGGCGATGACGATGCATTATCTATTGATTTATTTGACGATGAAATTTTATCAAATATTCGTAATTCTGACTTGCGCATGCCTTTTCCTGAGCAGGAACAGAAAGTAAGGCAATTAATAGATGAATTAAAAAAAGAAGGCGATACGATAGGCGGCATTATAATAGTTCAGGTCAAAAATGTTCCTATAGGTCTCGGAAGTTTTACGCAGTGGGATGAAAAATTAGACGCGCATATTGCAATGTCAATAATGAGCATACAGGCGATGAAAAGCGTAGAAATAGGAGCGGGTATAAAAGCAGGTTATTTGCGGGGCTCCGATTTTCAAGATTCTATTTATTGCACTGCTAATACCGGCAGTATTAAAAACTGTTCCGATGATAAAACAACAATAAGAAAAAAATATTATAGAAAAACAGATAATGCAGGAGGTATAGAAGGCGGAATGTCAAACGGAGAAATTATTTCCGTTAAATGCGCAATGAAGCCTATACCTACGCTTATGAAACCGTATTTAGATACCGTTAATTTGACGACATGCGAACATGAAAAAGCTTTTCTTGAGCGAAGCGACGTTTGCGCTGTTCCGGCTGCTTCAACGGTATGCGAATCGGCTGTTGCATTTACGATATGCCTTTTCTTTCTTAAAAAATTCGGCGGCGACAGCGTTGCAGAAATAAAACGTAATTATGAAGGATATACGGGTCAGGTTTTCGATGAAAAATAATATTATTTTAATTGGGTTTATGGGAGCAGGTAAAACCGAAATAGGAAAAATTTTAGCTAAGAAACTAAATTATAATTTTATAGATTCTGACGAGATAATAGAAAATAACGAACAGAATACTATTACTGAAATATTTAATTTAAAAGGCGAAAATTATTTCAGAAACTTAGAAGCCGAGTTTATCAAGAGTTTTACCGTAAATCGCTTAAATTGTGATTGCGCCGATAATAAAACAGCCGCCGTTAAAAATGGACATTTCGTGATTGCTACGGGAGGCGGAATGCCATGTTTTAACGGCAATATTAATTTGCTAAAAGACTCGGGAACTATTGTTTATCTTAAGGCAAGACCGGATACTATTTACGAAAGGATAAAAGAAGAAAAACACAGACCCGTATTAAATAAAACAGATTTTTCAATATCGGATATTAAAAATTTATTAAATAAACGAGAACAGTTTTACGCTCAGGCAGATTTAATAATATATACAGATGGAATATCGCCAGAAGGCGCGGCAGATGAAATAAAAATTTTTTTAAAATAGGCGCATATAATAAATAAAGGTTTTTCGATGCCTATTTACAATTATGAAAAATTACAAAGCGGCAAATATTGGATATTTAGATAACTTAGATAACCAAGACAAGTATAAAGAAGCAATAGTAGCGCTTTTTGATAGTGGGAATTATGCTGAAGCGCAGCTCGTTGCCCGCAGTATGACCGAAAAATTTCCGGATTGCGCTTTTGGGTGGAAAGCGCTTGGCGCAATCTTGAAAATGCTCGGTAAAACTCTTGAGTCTATAGGAGCCATGCAGCAAGCAATAGCATTGGATCAATCCGATGCTATTATATACAGCAATTTATCTGCTGCGCTGCAAGACATTAACAGATATCGGGAAGCGCAGATGTACTGTTTAAAAGCGATAGAACTGCAGCCTGCTCTTGCAATAGCATATCATAATTTGGGCAGCGTGCTGAATAATATCGGCAGACCGTTGGACGCACAGGCAGTTTGCCTTAGGGCTATTCAGCTTAAACCGGATTTCGCAGAAGCCTACTACAATTTAGGCAATTCATTTAACGAGATAGGCGCTCAGCCGGAAGCTAAGCTTTCTTATCTGCATGCGATAGAGTTAAAGCCGGACAGTCTGCCGGCTTACGACAATATGCTAATGGGTATGAATTATAATCCCGATTTTAATATATCATATTATAAAAAATGGGCTGAAAAATATGGCGAGTTAATAAGTTCTCGCGTTAACGGCAAATTTACAAATCATAACATGCCGAAATTAGGAGATAAACTGAAAGTAGGTTTTGTATCCGGAGATTTTAGGAATCATGCGGTAGGTCTTTTGCTGGAAAATATGCTTAGCAATATAAAAAATATAGAACTGTATGCTTACAGCGCGCATAGCGCCGAAGATGAGCTAACATGGAAAATAAAATCTTATTTTACAAAATGGACGGCTATTTACGATAAGAATGATGAAGAAGCCGCGCATATAATCTATAAAGACGGCATTAACATTCTGTTCGATTTATCTGGACATACAAGATTTAACAGACTGCCCATTTTTGCTTATAAGCCTGCGCCTGTGCAGGCAAGCTGGATAGGATATCCGGCAAGCACCGGAGTAAAAGAAATTGATTATTTTATAGGAGACTATTATACTTCGCCAATAGGCGAAGAAAATCATTTCAATGAAAAAATATACAGGTTTAACGGCTCATATATATGTTTTGCGCCGCCCAACGAAGCGCCTAAAGTTGAAATGCTGCCGGCGCTGAAGAACGGTTTCATTACCTTCGGTTGTTTTAATAATTTATCTAAGATTAACGATGACGTTATAGCTTTATGGTCTGAAATACTGACGCAAATTCCTTCCGCAAGGCTGTTTCTAAAGACAAACCAGTTAGGGGATAAAAACGTGAGAGAAAATTTACTTAAAAAATTTAAAAATAAAGGATTGGCAGAGGCTGAGCGAAGAATAGTTTTGAAAGGTGCTTCGCCAAGAGCGGAGCTTCTTGCTTCTTATAATAAAATAGACATTGCGCTTGATCCTTTTCCTTATAATGGCGGCGTCACCAGTATGGAATCCGTATATATGGGCGTACCTATATTAACGCTGAAAGGCGGCAGATTTGTATCCAGAGTCGGTGAAAGTATAGCTAGTAATGTCGGTTTACAGCACTTTATAGCGCAAAATGAAGAAGAATATATAAAAAAGGCAAAAGATTTTAGTCTGAATATTAATATGCTTGCAGGTCTAAGAGCAAATCTTAGAAATATCGCTCTTAAGTCGCCTTTGTTTGAAGGCGCAAGATTTGCCAAAAACTTTGAAAAAGCCATGTCGGATATGTGGAATAGCCGGTCTTAGCCGAAAATCACGAACCATGCTCCATTTTTATAATATCGGTACTCTTGTATTTATTGTTTTTATTTTAAGGTATAATCTGCGAAATCCTCCCCTTAGGTAGTTAACTATATTGAATTTATTTATTTCAAAAAAAGCCTGTTCTTAATTAAAAAAAGATTAAAGTTTTTTTTGTCTAATGACGATAAATATATGAAAGAAAAATAAAAACTGTTAATGTTGATAGTTTTAAATTCAATTAATTAAAAGTTTTGCCACGGACGGCAAAATAATTTATCACGGAGGATAGAAAAATGTACAACGGTCTGTTTATCAACTCAAACCAGTCTGCGGTTATTGCAGAAACAAATCTTCAGAATACTAATAATCAGTTGGGTCAGTCATTAAACGAACTTTCCAGCGGTCTTCAAATTACTGGAGCATGGGTTAACCCGGCAGGCTATGAAATTGCTCAGGGATTAAATGCTACAAGTTTAGGCATAACTCAGGCAACGGCAAACGCGAATAACGGCAATTCGTTAATTAACATTGCATCTGGCGCATTGTCGACGATTCAGGGTATGCTCGGCACCATGCAGACGCTTGCCACTAATGCTGCGAACGGCACTAACAGCACTCAAAATTTAGACGCGCTTAACAGCGAATTTACTCAGCTTGCTTCGGAAATTACACAGATAGCAAGTTCTACGTCGTTTAACGGTCTTAGTCTCTTAAATGCAGGAGCCGGTGGCAGTACTATCGCCGTGAGTGATTTTACATTTCAGATAGGTACTAATTCAAACACTACCGCAAGCCAGATTTCCGTATCTATACAGGGTGTAGCCGCTAATCTTCTTGGTTTAGCATCTGCTGGCGGTACTGTTATTAACTCATCTTTAAGTAATGTTACCCTTGTCGGTTCTACGACTAATAACACCAGTGCGTTAGTTGCTCTTTCCGCTGTTCAGGCTGCTATAAACCAGGTTTCCGGTATTAGCGGGCAGCTTGGTTCTTATCAGAACAGGGTTACGCAGATTATGGCTAATCTTCAGACGGAAGGCACGAATACTTCTGCGGCGTACGATAACATCATGGACGTTAATTTTGCTAAGGAGACATCTCAGTATACGCTGCTTTCAACATTAGCTCAGTCCGGCGAAGCTATGCTTTCTCAAGCTTCTACGGTCAATCAGGGGCTTTTAAACTTAGTAAGGGCGATATAAGCAGTTATTTCTTAACTAAATGAAACGCATAAAACATGTATGAATCTACATTTTTTGCAGTTTACTAACTTTAATTTTACATATTAATAATGGGATACCCGCGGCATAAAGACCGCGGGTATATTCCGTAAATAGTGTTTTCATATTTTTTTGTTGCAGATAGCAGATAGAAGACACAAAAAGGGCGGTGTGCTATGAATAATATAGCCGGCAGTCTAAATTCGATAACTATTCAACACGGGGACTTTTCTAATAACGCGGCTGTTCCTTACGCCGGCAGTTCGCAAAGTATCGCGGACAATAATAATTTAGCAAAAGTAAATTTTGAAGCTGCCGATACGGTTTCAGCATCTGCAAATGGTATGCAAAATACCGGCAGCGTAAAGTCTGCAGCTAAAAATGGGGCTGCGCCCGTTGCCGATGTAAATAAAAATTTACAGGCAGTTCTAAAAGCCGAAGTTAAAAAAAGTTTAAATCCTGTTCCTGCTCTTTCAACCTTAACCCTTTTTAAATGGGACCCGAAAGCCGGCGGAACCGTGATAGATATAGTTAACTCTAAAACCGGAAAAGTTGAGTCTCAAATTCCGTCAGAAGAATTTATAAAGTATATGATGTCCCACTATCAGAAAGGGGCATTGCTGAACGAAAAAATATAAAAATTGCATATAGCGGTATTAAATTATAATACCTAATATAAAGTTTATAGGTTTGTAGTTAGTTTGATTGTTTTTTTATTTGTTGTTTTTTGATGTTTTATTTTTTTTTATTCTAATTTTATTTATATTGTTTATATATTTGCAAAGATAACGTTAAGGAGGTGGTATAAATGTCTGTCCCTTCATTAAGAAGCAGCAGTGCTGCAAGCAGCGGAAGTACTCCTATTTCATATCCTAACCAGGGGTTAATAGTTGCCGGTACGGGGCTGTCTTCCGGAATAGATTATACTACTTTGCTCAATGCAATAGATAAGAGCCTTTCAGAGCCTATTACGCTTATGAAAGACCAGGAGTCGCCTTTAAATAACGAATTGAGCGCATGGGGTACGATAAGTTCTGCTGCGTCAAAATTAAATTCTGCTGCCGCAGCGTTAGGTCAGACTTCGCTTTTTAATACATATTCGGCTGCTTCAAGCGATACTTCCGTTGCAACTGCAACTGCTTCTTCATCGGCAATTCCGGGGACTTATAGTTTAACCGTCAGTGCGCTTGCTACTAAGGATGTTGCGGCTTCTCAAGGAGTAGCGGCAACATCAACTGCTGTATCCAGCTCGGGAGCTACAGGAACTTATGATATAACGGTGAACGGAAAAACAACCGACGTAGCTTTAAATTCTTCTACCGGTTACACGCTTGCCGATCTTTCTCAGGCAATAAACAATTCAGACGCCGGTGTCAGTGCATCTATTATAAATAACGGCAGCTCTACCGACCCTTATCAGCTCGTTCTTACCAGTAATAATACCGGAACGAATAACGATATATCTGTAACAGGTCCGACGCTTGCTTCGTCTTCTGCCGCTACCGCTCTTACTTTTTCAACGACGCAGGCAGCGCAAAACGCGTCTCTGTCTTATGGCGGAATAAGTATTACAAGTCAGTCTAATACGGTTAACGACGTCGTTCCGGGCGTCACATTAAATTTGGCTTCTACAGGTTCTACCACCATTACGGTTGGACTTGATACAAATGCGATCGATTCTGCCGTCAAGAATTTTGTGTCTTCTTATAACAGTCTGCTTAGCGATGTTTCGAGTCAGCAGACATACAATACGAGTACTAAATCAACTGGGCCGCTTGGCGGCAATCCTGCTCTTTCCAGTCTTGTAAATAATTTATACGGCTTTATGGGAAGCGAAGCTTCAGGTATGACCGGCAGCAGCGGGCTTCCTTCGACTTATGGAATTACCGAAAATGCAGACGGTTCAGGTCAACTTGAGCTTAATACGACGACATTAAACAGTATGCTGACATCGGATCCTCAGCAGGTTCAGCAATTCTTCAGCGCGCTTGTAAACGGTTCTCCCACGGCTGACGGTGTTTCCGAGAAGGGAGGAATGACCAATTTTTTAAATTCTTACACAAATCCGGCGAATGGAACTATTTATTATGAGCAGCAGCAAATTAATACGCAGCTTAAAAATATGAACAAACAGATTACCTCGCAAACTGCGATGGTCCAGCAGCAAATGGGAATGTACGTAAAACAGTTTTCAGCGTTAGAGGAGTATATCGGAGAAATGAAGACGACAAGCGCCTCATTGGCAAGCGAGATATCTCAAATGCCGTCGACAACATCGACAGGCAGTTAACTCCGCTTTAATTAATTATTGCGAACATTTTTTTAAGTATTCATAACTAAATAGAAAAATGAAATAGATTAACGCATTTATTGTATATAATATGTATAATATGTTATAACTTAAAGGAATTGTTTATGATTTATTATTATCAAAAAAATTAAATAAATATAAAAACCGTTTTTTTTAAAGGGAGCGAAAAAAAAGATTATGCTTAACACAGGCGCTTATCAGTATCAGAATATTGCAGCTTCTACAATAGACAATGGAAATGTTATTCTTATGGCATATGAAGGGGCAGTTAACTATATTCAACAGGCAAAAGAAAAACTTGCGCAGAATGATTATGCCGGAAAATCTATTGCCATATCTAATGCAGTTGCTTTAATAAATGAATTAAATTTGAATCTTAATATGGAAAAAGGCGGAGAAACCGCAAAGAATCTTGGTAAGCTTTATGTATTTTTATCATATCATCTGACTACGGCAAATCTTAAAAAAGACTCTCATAAGCTTGATGAATCTTTAGTTGTTTTAGAAAACCTTATCAACGGCTGGAAAATTATTTTAGAGAAAGAAAAACAGCGTGCGGCAGCGTTATTAGGCAGCGCCGTATCTGAAAGTGCGGCGGCTAACGGTGCGGTAAATGCGGTAAATGCCGCAGTAACTTCGGTGTCAAACCGCGTCTAATTATCGATTACAGCGAGCAAAAATATTTTTGCAAAAGAAACGATGTACAGTTGAAAATGTTATATGTCGCATTCCGTATAATTATCGTTTGTAAAAAATCATAACAGAAATGCGAAACGAGAGCAGAATTAAATAAAAGTAAATAAAAAATGATATTAAATATATAACTAAAATTATATATATAACTTAAATATATTGTAAATGAATGGTTAACAGTGCCGTATTTGTTTTTCAGATGAGAAGGATCGGCGATTTTTTTCAGTCGATTCCCTTAATGGACGGTCTTTATGCGGAGACAGATATAAAAAACATTAATGAAACAATAAAAAATAATGAAGAATTAAAAGAAAAAGAAAAAGAAAATGATAAAGAAATAAAAAAAGAAAAAGAAGGGAGAACAAGAAAAGTAAAAATTGATGTATTTGCTGATGCTAATATTACGACTGTAAAAGATTTTTTAATTGACGATATTAAACTTGCAACATTTAAAGATTTGTTTCCGACGGTTTATGAAGATTATAACCGACGGAATGATTCAGATTTATTTAATTTCTTTGAAAATATAAAATCTCGCGTTTTTCCTCTATTAAGTAAGTATAGTCTTGCTATAAATCTTAATTATGACATTTTGAGCGGTCTTTTATTGGGTTTTTTTGCTCATGCAGATAAAAAAGGCTTTATATGTCTTAATAAATCCGTTAAAACTTCTGAAGCGGTTTTGCGTCACGGAGCGTCCAACTATTTTTACAATGCCGTCAAAAACAGAAAACTCAATAAGCTCAATATAATTGATATATTTTCTCTTATAGGTCTTCATAAGCCTGCTGAATTAAAAATCAATTATGATATTTTAAAATTAAAATTTGACGCCGAAAACAAAAATAAAAAAAATAGAAGCAAGTTTAGAATCTGTATTTCTATTGGAGCGTCTTCAGAAAAACGATTATGGGGCACAAAAAATTATTCAAAGCTCACTGAACTGCTGCTAAAACATCTTGACTGCGAAATAACTTTTGTAGGCACAAAGGAAGATGTTTCAGCCGTCGCGTTAATTAAAGATATGCTATTTTCACGGTTATCTAACGCAAATAGTATAAATATTGCAGACGACAAAGGTAATTTATATAATAGAGAGAATATTGAAAGAAAAATAATAGATATAACCGGAAAAACATCGTTAAGTGAGCTTATTTATATAATTAAAGATTTTGACCTTATAATCTCGACAGATACAGGTACGCTTCATATAGCCCAGATTTTACAAGTGCCGGCAGTTTCTATCTTTATCGGCAACGCAAATTTTTACGAAACAGGTCCTCATTTACACAAATCATACGCGATATGTTCCAAGTCAGCTTGTTATCCATGCTTAGAGCACGAACTGTGCAGATATAATTTTTCATGCAAAAATGATATAAAACCTGAAGATGTATTTTCATTGGCTGTTATGACGCTGAAAAAAAGCAGTTCTGTAAAAAAAGAGCTTATATCCGATATCAAAAAAGGTAATTCCGAGATTTTTTTCTGCGCCAATGAAGGTTTTATTCATTACTATCCCATAGTAAAAAAATATTTAACCAAAAATGAATTGGCATCTGAAATTTTAAAATACTGCTGGATTTATATTCTTTCTAAATGCAGCGTTGAGCCCAACATTGATGATATTTTGAAAAATTATAAAAAATATTATAAAATAAGTGCGGTGTTGCCGGAAGAATTATTGTCGGAAATATCTTTTGCCATAACCGTTTTTGAAAACGGAAAGCTTTCTTTTGCAAAGCAAGTCGGCGAAATGGCAAATAGTTCATCGGGTGCTCATTTCAGAAATAGTCCTGACGCTCTATATTTTGGCAGGTTTAAGAAAGCAATAAAAGAAATAGGACGAAATTATGAATACTTAAAACTTGCTGCAGATTATTTTATCGACGAGGTAGATTTTTATATAAATTCCGTTCCAAGTTTAGATTTAAATCTATATTCCGGTTCAAACGCAGATAAAAACCTATGCGCAGGTTCTTATGACGGCTCATATTTTATAGAAAAAACCTTTAACGATATGATTTTGCTCTTAGGCACGGCAGTGAATATTTTAAAACACTTCACAGCTATTAACCGAACTGCTTGATATTATGTGGTATTATTGGCATTAGTCGATATTATCCGGCGTTACTTAATACTCGATATTACTTGGTATTGTTTGATACTGTTTAATATTGTTTAATATACCCGATATTATTAGATTATGAGTATATAAATATATGATTATATAAGTACAGTATATAAGTATAGGAGTGTATGATTACAATAGATATGGATGATAAAAATTATTTTAAAAAGAATGTCGAAATTTTAAAGAAAACCAATCCGATTTTACTGGAAAAGATTTTAGCTTTTCGTCAAGCAACCGGCAGAAATTCAGAACAAAACACAAAATTAACGTTTGAACTTCTGTCCAATGAAACATGTATGACGCATTCACACTGCGCCGGAGCTACTTTTAAAATAAACGGCATAACTGTACATTCAATGTATGCGCCTGCTGCGGAAGGAGAAAAGTGGGCAGCTTCCGTAATTGAAAAGTATGACAGAAAGCATGAAAAACCGGAAAAGATTATAATCTTCGGACTCGGTTTCGGCTATCATATAAAAGAGCTCATAAAGCTGCTTGAAAACAGATTCGGAGAGATAAATCCGCTTAAAATTAAAATTTCCGTATTCGAACCTTCTATAGAATCTCTCAATTTTATATTAGACAACTGCGCTCTTTCGGAATTGCCGTATAATAAAATATCGCTTTTTGTATCGGAAAAAGATATTGCGTTTGGAGAAACCGACCAACAGTTATTTGGACTTATTTCGTATAAAAATATTTTTAAAAAAGAATATACCCGTATACATAAAATATTTAATATAGACCAGTTTTTCAGTCCTTCCTCTTTCAGCGTTCTTATAGCTCAGCCTATGTATGGCGGTTCTTCAACAGTAGGAAATTATATATACAAGGCTTTTCTGAATTGCGGATATAACGCCGAGATTATGGATTTTTCAAGATTTTACGACGGATATAAGTATTTGAACGAATTTACCCAGAACGAAGACCATATTAATTCATTGAGGCAGATGCTTATAAACCTTATGTCCGAAGCGTTGCTTTCGGCAGTGATGAATAATCCTCCCGATATGGTGCTTTTTATGGCTCAGTCGCCTGCTACGGAAAGGGTTATTTTAATACTCAGGAGTATGGGAATAATCACGGCATACTGGTTTGTAGAAGATTTCAGAACGCTAACCTACTGGAGCGGCATAGCCAAACATGTCGACTATTTTTTCACAATCCAAAAGGATGAATTTTTTAAAGAATTGGGGAATATGGGTCTGCATAATTTTTATTATATGCCTCTTGCATGTCTTCCGTCATTTCATGATAAAATAGCCAAAAATAACGGCAATCCGGCAGATATTAGCGGTATAAATAAAAAAAACTATAGTAATAACGATAATGTTGTTTATAATAACGCCCATGCCGTCTCTGATAACAATAATGCGAATAATAATAGCGGCAATAACTCTAATAGCAATAATGCCGCAGATAATAACATCAATAAATATGACGATGATGAAAAAAAATACGGAAGCGATGTAAGTTTTGCAGGCGCAGGCTACTTTAACAGAAAAAACGTATTTGCAAAACTTACGGATTTTAATTTTAAAATATGGGGTAACGACTGGATAACCGATATGCCTTTAAGCCTTTTAATACAGGACGGCGGAAAACGATTCACCGAAGAAGAAGCCGTAAAGATATATAATTATTCAAAGATAAATATTAATCTTCATTCATCCATGTGGCACTGGGATATAAATCCCGACGGCGATTTTTTAAATCCCCGCGTTTATGAGATTCTTGGCTGCGGCGGATTTCAGCTTGTCGATAGGCGCAGATATTTAAAAGATGTTTTTGAAGACGGCAAAGATTTGGTAGTATTTGACAGCGTGGAAGATTTAAGAAAAAAAATACGCTATTATTTAGATAACGAAGCCGAACGCTCAGCTATTGCCGAACACGGCTACAATACCGTTAGAAAACACCATACTTACGAACAGCGTGTTTCCGAAATGATGAATATAATACTATTAAATTCCTATGATACTATAAAAAATAAATTGGTATCGAGACGCGAAAATATATTAAAACTTCTTAAGGAAACGGAAAAAGAACCGGAGCTTCACAGTCTGATTGAGATATTTAAGGACAAGGGCTCCATTTCCATAGCCGAGCTTGTCGATTATATAAGAAAAGGCAGCGGCAGACTGTCAAAAACAGAGGCTATGCTCCTTATGCTCTGGTCGTTAAAAGCCCGCGCCGAAAAATTAGAGAAAGACCATGAAGAGTCATAATTTATAATTCATAATTAAAACATAATATCGGACAATAACACAATTTTTAGAAAAAAATGACGGAAAAACAGGGTTAAAGGTTTTATGAAAAGGATTATAATATTAAATCTCACCAGAATGGGCGACATTATACAGTCTACCGCTTTATTCAAAAAAATAAAGTTTTTTTACCCGGAAAGCATTGTCACGCTTATCGTTTCTACTGAATTTTATGAAATAACGCCTTTTTTGCCCTATATAGACGACATAAGACAGGTGAATTTAAAAGGATTAACCGAAATGCTGAAATCTGCAAATTTTGAATTTAATTCTGCTGTATATGAAGCCGTCAATAGTAATATTGTTTCAGATGAAATTAAAAATATAAAATACGACGTAGCTATAAATCTTTCGCATGACGAATTCAGCGTCTATTTTCTTTATATGCTGAATTCTAAAAGAAATATCGGTATTTCTATAACACGCGAAGGAAATATAGTTTCCAACGATAAAATGATAGCATATTTGTTTTCTGCCGTCAGAAACAGAAAGGCAAGTGTTTTAAATCTTGTAGATATTTATGCAAGATGTCTTGACTGGCTGCCTGAAAACAGAAATAAATGTTATACGACAGGCAGAAATGAAATAGCGCTGTCTTTTAAAAATAAAACTGATGCGGAATTTAAAAATAATTTAAAAGAATATGGTATACAACCCGATGCCGGTGATATAATAGTATCCTTTGCAATAGGCGCTTCAATGAAGTCAAAGAAATGGCATATGGATTATTTTGCCGCGCTTGCCAGTATGCTTTTAAATTACAACGCCAAAATAAAAATAGTGCTGCTTGGCGCACCTTATGACATTGAAAACGGACTCTATATAGAAAAAAAAATTGCAGAAACGGAAACAGGCGAAGAATGTATATCAGCCCGAAGGCTAATAAATCTTACCGGTAAAACATCTATCGCAGGTTTAGTTTATACCGTCGGAGCGAGTAAACTTCTTATTACTCACGATACCGGAACAATGCATATCGGTGTCGGGTTGCATATAGACCTTATAGTTATTTACACCGGACATGTCGGATTTATGGAAACCGGTCCTTATGCCGAAAATATGACGCTTGTTACGCCGGATATCAGCTGCTTTCCTTGCGATTTTCACATTAAGTGCCGGAATCCTGTCTGTAAAAATCTTATCAAACCGGAATATATTTTTGATATTGCAAAAACTAAATTAGAAAAGAGTCTTGATATCCCGAATTTGTCAGATGTTTCTGATGCTTCATGGACTTCCGGTTTTTTAGGAGTTCATAGTGTTTCCGATGTTTCCGGCGCTGCAGCAGATTTTTCTGACACTTTTTTAAATTTAAAATATAAAAATAGCGGCATAATACCGTATATTTCAAGATTTGATGCGAACGGATTTATCGATTTTTTGCCTGCAGCCGGAGGCAGACTTACGCTTGCAGCTCTAAAACTGAGGATTTTAAAACTTTCGCTCGAATATTTTTATGTACAAGATTTTAAACTTAATTTAGTCAAGAAAAACAGAGACGGCGACCGCCGCGATGATAATAATAACGATGCCGATAAAGAAAGCGAAGACAAAAACAGCAGTAGTAATAATAATAGCGGCGAGTTTAATTTTAATAATAACGACAGTAATAAAAACCGCAACAGTAATAAAAAACGCAACGGCAGTAGCTGCTATAATTATTATGGCGGTTACGACAAGAATAACGGTAAGAATAGCGGCGGCATATATCATGAAGTAGACATTTTTATTGATTGTTTCAGCGAATTTACAGACGTATACGACGTTTACGATGCAGAAAGCGGTACAGTTCAAGAATTAAGCGCTATCGATGATATGCTATGTTTATGCGAAGAAGGTATGAATAAAGCAAAGAAATTGGTATATATAGCTTTAAACGACCCTCTTAACTTAGACAAAATAGATAAAGTTATGACTGATATGAAATCTATAGATTATAACCTGCAGCAGCTTTCATCGCCTTACGATGAACTGTGCCTTATAAATTATATTCATATTATAAATTTAAACAGTACCGTCAGTTATGATATATTCGGCATGGCTGTGGATTCATTGAAGAATTACAGCGGCTACAAACACCGGCTGATTATATTCAAAAAAATATGGTCGCTCTTTTTTGACAGGCTTTTAATAAATAAAATATAATAAAATATACTTAGAAACATACTTGCTCAAAGATTCTCATTTATAGATTTTAATAAATAAAATATAATAAAATATACTTAGAAACGTACTTACTCAAAGATTCTCATTTATAGCTTTTAATAAATAAAATATAATAAAATATACTTAGAAACGTACTTACTCAAAGATTCTCATTTATAGCTTTTAATAAATAAAACACAACAAATCATGGCAGATTGCAGATATATTTATTGCAATCGTCTGAACTATGAATATAGAATACACAGGAACAAAAAAACGCATTATAGCAGTAGTCGGGGTGCCGAGAAGCGGAACGAGCGCTATAACTAAGGGACTTGATGCGATGGGCATCGATATTGGAAAAAATCTTAATAGTCCGCCGGATATCGGAAATGAAAAAGGTTTTTTTGAAGACGCGGATATTAATTCGCTTAATTACGGATTATTAAAAATGCTAACAGGCAAACCGGATAATGCAATTTTAATAGATTTGAAAAACATTCCGGAACAAGTTATAACTATCTTTAAAAGTGCCGCTAAAAATATTCTTAAAGAACGGTTATGCAATACGGATATTTTTGGTTTTAAAGACCCGTTTATTGCAAAGCTGCTGCCGATATGGATGGAAATTTTCAATGAGCTTCAGTTGAATGTTTCGTTCGTTGTTGTCTGCAGAAATCCGAAAAGCTCTGCTCTTTCCATGGTTAAGCGGGGAAACATGGATATTATTATTGCGTATTACATATGGCTGAGCGGTATGGTTTCTGTCTTTGATTGTATTTTAAACCCTATGTTAAGTTCTGACGCCGTTTTCGTTGATTACGACGACATGCTTGAAAACCCTGAGGAGCAGCTTTTAAAAATTGCATCGCGGCTAAAACTTAAAATAGACCATGAAAACAACCCCGCTTTTAAAGAATATATAAATGATTTTTTAACAAACAGCATGAGGCACGCCGCTTTTACTATTGAAGATTTAAAAATTGACGTGAATATACCGCCAAAGGTTACAGAATTCTATATTTTATTAAGAAAATTATGCTCAGAAGCTCTTTATATAACAGATTCAAATGTTATCAGAGAGTTTACAAAAATTAAAATATGGCTTAAAGAATTGAGTTCTACTATCTTTTTTATGCAGGCTTCTTATGATACTTTACTTGCCATGAATGAAGTGCTTATCGAAAAAGAAAATAAAATAGCGGAGCTTAGCAGAACTATTGATGTTTTCTCACAAAAACAAAAATAAAAACAAATTTAAATATAAAAAAATATAAAAATTTATATAAAAATAAAAAAAATAAACAAAAAAAAAGCAAAAATAAATAGAAATATAAAAATAAATAAAAAGCTCAGAAATGACCTCAAATATTATCTGGCATAAACATATTATAAAACGGGAAGATAGGGAAAAACTAAATGGACACAGAGGTTTTGTTTTATGGTTTACAGGACTGAGCGGAAGCGGAAAAAGTAGTATTGCCGGCTTGCTGGAAGCAGAACTGCATAAAGGGAAATTTCATACGTACCTTATGGATGGCGATAACATAAGGCATAGGCTTAATATGGATTTGGGATTTTCTGATTTTGACAGAAATGAAAATATCAGAAGGACTGCCGAGATAGCAAGACTTTTTGCAGATGCCGGACTTATAACCATAGTGCCTTTTATTTCTCCATTCAGGGATGGCAGGCAATATGCAAAAGAAATTATCGGAGAAGATGATTTTATAGAAATTTTTATAGATGCACCGTTTTGCGACTGTGCCGAGAGGGACGCTAAAGGATGGTATAAAAAAGCGTTTAATGGTGAAATAGATAATTATACCGGAGTAGATTCGCCTTACGAAAAGCCGCTGTCCGCAGATGTGCACATCACGACGCAGAATATGTGTTTTGAAGAAGCCGTAAAAAAAATTATTGATTATATTAAAAAAAATGAGTTGTTAAATTTATAATTTATATTATAATTGATATATTCAATTCAAGTCAAATTTAGTTAAATAAACTTTATTTTTTAATTTTTTAATTTTTATATTTAATTAATTTTTTAATTTTTATATTTAATTAATTTTTTAATTTTTATATTTAATTATTTATTTTTATCTTTATATTTAATATCAAATTTTAATATTTATATTTTATATCTAATTATTTAATATTTATATTTACATTCGGAGGAGTCAAATGCAACTTTTTGTCGATGATAATCAGGTACAGCTCTTGCCTGACTATAAGACT
>JAKAQK010000013.1 GCA_021822625.1 bacterium
AGATCTAATAACTTTTTAATATTATTATAGACTTAATAAGTTTAATAATTTTAATAATTTTTTTTGAATTATTAGAATTATGTTATATAATGAAAAATCAAACTGGCATATAACAATTATATATTATATCATTGTATTATTACCCAGTTATACTAATATAACAAATTTTCTATCATTTTTAAATATGATTATAAATAAGTTAGGAATTTAAAAGAAACATAACACTAAAAAATTAGGAGCGAAAGAAAAAATGGAGAAAGTCATTGTTAAAATTATTACTAAAAATCCGCCTCACGGAAGGTGCAGGATGTATACTTCTATAGTATGGCTTATGATGAATTATTATAAAAATGTTACGATAAACATTATGCCTGAAATTTATAAAGATGCCGATGATCCTGATGCTCCATGCGTTATAGTCAACGAAAAACTGATAGAACCATCTAATACAATTTATGTTTCAGGGGAAGATTTAGTATGTGCTATGAATGAAGCAGGAGCTATATCATATGAAGAAATTCAACCAGATATTCTTAAATTTGACGAAATTATTGAACAATGCCTGAGTTGATAACGTGTTATATATAAAAAATGATAAAAAAACAGTCGCCGTTGCCATGTCAGGAGGCGTGGATAGTTCTGTAAGCGCTATTATATTGAAAAATAGAGGATTTAATGTAATAGGGCTTTCAATGCGTCTTATCGGAGACTTGAATAATAAAGAGGCGGCTGAGAAAAGCTGCTGTTCCGTATCGGACTTAATAGACGCAAAGAGGGTTTGCGTAAAATTGGGCATACCGCACTTTGTCATAAATCTTGAAGATGAATTTAAAGAAAATGTAATTGATAAATTTACTAAAGAATATCTTGAAGGAAAAACACCAAATCCATGCATACTATGCAATAAGATTTTGAAATTTGATATTTTAATGAAAAGAGTCGCTCAGCTTGGCGCAGATTATTTGGCAACCGGACATTACGCAAGGATAACAGAAAAATTAAACGGCGGATTCAATCTTATAAAAGCAAAAGACCCCTTAAAAGACCAGTCTTACGTTTTATATAATTTAAATCAAAAATTATTAAACAGACTAATCTTCCCTGTGGGCAATTTATATAAATCCGAGATTAGAAAAATAGCTCTGGAAAATGGATTTAATGAAATTTCAAAGAAGAAAGACAGCGTTGAAATCTGTTTTATACCGGATGGAAATTATCATAAATTTATATTAAATCAATTGAAATACCTATACAGCAATGGCAATAACGACTATAACGGGGATGGAGCTTATGGCGTTAACGGCGATTATAGCGGCTATATCAAAAATATGTCCGGCGAAATCATCGGAAAACATAACGGAATATTTCAATATACCGTTGGGCAGAGAAAAAGGCTTGGAATATCTTCTGCGCACCCTTTATATGTAATTAAAATAGATCCTGCGACAAAAGATATATTTGTTGGAGCTATGGATGAATGTGCAGGTTCGGAACTTTATATAAACGATTTTAATTTTATAGACGATAGATATAAAAATATGCTTTCAGAATTAAATTTGACGGCAAAAATAAGATATTCTTCTTCAAATTACGAATGTTCTGCGGAAATTATAAATAATGAAATGCCGAAAATACCCAACTTTACGGACAGGGTAACAATCAACAGGGTAAAAATTATATTTAAAGAACCGGTCAAATTTATAACCCCTGGTCAGTCAGCAGTGTTGTACAGCGGGATGAAAGTTATAGGGGGCGGAATAATCGGAATATAATTTTTCGCATAATTTAATATAATCAGGCATTATTATTAAAAGTATGATAAAATCTCATAAAATGGAAAACTTACTAAAATGAACCATAATGCGCCGCCGAATACAGATAATAAAATATCATCGAATATAACCTCTTTGTTAAATATAAACCAGATTAAAAACATAGAAAAACTTATAGGCTATACATTTGAAAACAAAATATATTTAATCACCTCATTAATCCATAAGTCTTTTAATAATGAAATAAATTATGAACGCTTGGAATTTCTTGGAGATTCTGTAATAAATACAATTTATTCGGAGGTTTTATATAAATATTTTGCTTTGCGAAATGAAGGTGAATTATCAAAATTGAAAGCAATTCTGATAAGTTTAGATAATCTGGCTGAGATAGGCGTAAAATTAACAATCAACGATTATATAATAATGGAAAAAGGTGAAATTCTTACCGGCGGCAGAAATAAAAAAAGAATAATAGGAAATGTATATGAATCTATTGCAGGCGCTATTTTTTTAGATTCTTCGTATAGTACAGCAAAGACGATATTATTAAATCATTTAAAATACAGCAGCTATTTTTCAAGTCTTGTAAATTTAGACAATAAAAATGCAAATATAGCAGCCGACCACAAATCGGCATTGCAAGAGTTAATTCAAAAAAAACATAACACCGTGCCGAAATATTTTGTTTTAAACAAAGAAGGGCCAGACCACAAAAGTATATTTTCGGTATGCGTAAAAATAAATGATAAAATTTACGGCTACGGTAAGGGCGAAACAAAAAAACATGCTGAACAGTCCGCCGCTTTAGCCGCATTGAACCGGTTATCGGAAGAAGTTAATAAAATAAGGAACTAATAAACTAATATGAATAAAAATAAATTTATGACAATGCTTATTGGAAGACCCAACGTTGGCAAATCCACCATTTTTAATAAACTGATAGGCGCAAAAACTGCCCATACCTCAGATATTGCAGGAACAACCGTTGATGTTAATACAAAAGAAGTATCTTATATGAATACTGATTTTTTGCTTGCCGATTCAGGGGGTTTTAATCTGCATTTAGCTAATGAATTAGAAAAACAAATAATAAATATGGTGTTTAAATATGCTGAAAAGGTTGACCTGTTTCTGCTCGTAACGGACTATAAAGCGGGACTTATTCCGGAAGATATTGAAATTTACAGAAATTTTCTTAAATACGGGGTTAATATTTTTTTACTGATTAACAAAGTTGATTCTATAAAAAATGTTGAAAATGCTTTATCGGAATTCGGCAAAATAGGTATAAAAAATAAATTCGCTCTGAGCGCAGAAAATTCTATAGGCATTGACGATGTGCTAGAATCAATCGTTGAAGAATTTAAATCTTCTAATCTCAAGTGCAAAAAAGATAAGAATATTGATGAAACTATCAAAATTGCAATAGTCGGCAAACCTAACAGCGGTAAATCAACTTATATTAACACCGTATTAAAAGACAATCTGATACAGACAGGCGATAAACCGGGCACTACAAGAGATTCCATAGATTCCGTATTTAATTATAAATGTAAGAAAATAATTTTAATAGATACCGCCGGCATCAGAAAAAAATCCAAACTTGATTTTAATTCCGCAAATTTTCAAAAACAGACAATTTCTTCAATCGAAAGGGCGGATATAGTATGTGTATTTATTGATATACAACACGGTTTAACCCATGATGATTTGTCTTTGCTAAAATTGGTTACGGTCGAAAAAAAGCAGTTTTTAATCGCCTTTACAAAATGGGATATTATCAAGCTTGATTCGGAAAACAATACTATTCAGGATATAAAAAATGAAATTGAATTAAATCTAAAAGAATTTGCCGATTCACATTATATTTTTATTTCATCAAAAGAAAATAAAAATATATACAAAATAATAGATACCTGCATTGAAATATACGGTTCTAAAAATATAAAAATAAAAACCTCAGATATAAACGAATTTATATCTGTTCAAAAAAATAATTTGCTGAAAGGAAATATATTTAAACATATTGCATACGGAGTACAGAAAAATACGGATGAAATTTTTATGCCTACTTTTATTTTTTTTACGGATAATAAGGGAAAAATATTTAGTATGAAAGATATAAAGTTTATAAGAAATACAATTAAAACATATTTTAAAATAAAATCAAACGTTGAGGTTTTAATAGAATATAAAAATTACCAAAAATAATACCAAAAAATAAAGGAAGTCTGTTTTTTTCTTAAAACAGACTTCGCCGTTTTTATTTTTATTATGTTAATTAGAATTACAACCTATTAACTTAATATTATAATATTTTATTCTTATTTTTATTTTGTATTTTTTTATTTTTTCATTTTTTATTTTACAATCCTAATATAAAATCTGCGCGCCTTGTAAAAAATGTAAAATAAATCAAGCTGCTTATTTTATTTTCTTACTCAATTCATCAATCTTAGCTTCCAATTTTTGAATTTTTTTAGTCAATTCATCAATATCGTAAGTAGTAGCAAAGTTCATCTCGTCTAAAAGTATATCCGATACCTTTTCTTTTAGCCCGTGCAAAATAATGGATGATTCATGCGTAACTAGACCAATGATTTGTTCTGCCGATTCCTTGCTTTCTTCATCGGAAATATCAACATAATCGTCTAATTTTTCTTGCGCTATAATAGAAAATCCTTTTAACGCTTTCAGAATTAAATCTATGCTTTCAGACATATCTATTTTCCTTCCTTTTAATTTTTATATAATTTATTTTAATTTATTTTGTTTAATCTTAGACATTACCGCTCTGAAAGAAATATTATGTCTTGAAAAACCCATTTCCGCATAACTGCCGCCAAGCGCAACGCCTATAAGCTGCGGCAGATGTAATACCGGAAGCGATAATTTCTTATTTATATTCATAGCCGCCACGCCTTGATATGTATCCAAACTCAGATGGCATAAAGGGCATGGAGTAACCATGACATCTGCCTTATTTTGCTGAGCCTCATAAATGGCATTTCCTGCTAAAGAAGTGGAAGTAACCTCGTTAACGAGTATTGTCTGAAATCCGCAACATTTAGTTCTTCGTATATAAGAAACCGGTTCGGCGCCTAATGCCTTTATCAATTCTTCAAATCCCGACGGATTTTCAACATCGTCAAACTTGACGACGCTGCTTGGTCTCAATATATGGCATCCGTAAAAAGGAGCAACCTTAACACCGTCTAAAGTGTAGGTAACGGCTTGCTTAAGTTTATCTAATCCTATTTCATCCCTAATTATATAAAGCAAATGCTTAACTTTGACGGTACCGCTATATTTAAGCCCTATCTTAGAAAGATAGGCATTCGTTTTTTCTAAGGATTCAGGATTATTTATAAGTTCTTCGTTAACTTCGCTTAATGTTAAAGTACAAGTATTGCAGACGGTTAAAATATCATATCCTAACTTTTCAGCCAAAGCTAACGTTCTTCCATTGATATATAATTTCAAATTATGGTCAAATCCATCTACTACGCCTCCGCCGCAACATGACGCTTCAGGCATATCAATTAAATTAATGCCAAGTTTTTTTGCAATAAATCTTGTAGAGTTATCTAATTCTTTTCCGCTTTCCTGCGCAACGCAGCCGGGATAGTATGCGTAATTAATCATGTTTTTCCTCCAGATTTAAGTCTTTAAAGGCCACTCTAATATCTTCCATATCTTTTATAAGTTTAAGTCTGAGAGGAGGCATCTTACCTTTAAGTCCGGAGCCTATAGCAACATGCAGGTCATTTAAAATACCGGATATACCAACTGAATCTACCGCTACTTTGATTTCATCAAGTCTTCCGGTTTCCTGAATAGACCTTGCAATACCTATAATATGTTTTGCGCCTTTGGAAAAAGTTATGGAGTTTTTAATAGCTTTTTCGTGCATTCTGACAATCACTTTAACGGGTGAAATTCCTTTCGGGCAGAATTCCTCGCATGCCTGACAATGAACACAGTCAAACATCCCCGCCGGTTTTGAACCGTTTACAAGCCGAGAACCGTTTTTATCGTTATCCCTCGGGTCTTCGCTGTATCTGTATAATTTTGCAAGGGCGGCAGGTCCCAAATATTTTGGATTTGCTACAACGCCGCCGCATTCAGAATAGCAGCATTCACATAATATGCAGTTAGGAGTATCGTTGTTTCCCGTTAAATTTTGAAATTCGGTTTTATAATATACAGGCTGTTTAATTTTTTCGCCTTCTTTTAATGCTTTAAAATCGTCGTCTATATGGTCTGTTTTCCCAAGCAGGTACGGTTTAATTTCTTTAATTTTATCAAAAAAGGTTTCCTGGTCAACTATAAGGTCTCTTATTATAGGCATGTTCCCAAGAGGGTCCACTTTTATGATGCCAAATTTTTCAATTTCCGCGCTTACCTGCGTTTTGCACGCAAGTTTGGTAATACCGTTTATTTTCATAGCGCATGAACCGCAAATAGCGCTTCTGCATGACCTCCTGAAACTTAATGTTCCGTCAATCTCCGCCTTAACCTTCATTAACGCGTTTAAAACCGTCATACCGGGAAAATCGTTAAGCACATATTCCTTATAATATGGTTTTTCGTCAATCTCAGGATTAAATCTATAACTTTTAACTGTGAACTCCATTATTTGCGACTCCTTAAGCTATAATCTCCGATTAGATCTATGTTATTATATTAGATAACGCAAATTATGTTTACGTATCCATAATTTTTTACAATCTGAATTTTTATAATCTGTTAATACGTTCTAGGCTGCGGTTTGAACTTTGTGATTTTTACGGGACTAAAATCAAAATCAATTCCGCCGCTTGCGTTTAATTTTGCTATTGTATGTTTTAGCCATTTTTCATCATCCCTTTCCGGAAAATCATTTCTATAATGGGCTCCTCTGGACTCCTGCCTCATTATAGCGCCTCTGGCTATAATCTCTGCTATAAGCAATATATTTTTAAATTCGAATGCTTCCACAATATCCGTATTAAAAAGATGCGATTTATCGTCAACCCCGATATTTTTTGCGCGTTCTTTAAGCTCTTCTATCTTTTCAATAGCTTTTTTCATCAGGGATTCTTCTCTGAACACGCCGACGTTTTTGCGCATATCTTCCTGCAGTTCTGCTTTAAGCAAACCGTGCCTTTCCTTGCCTGCTGATTTCTTAATGTTTTCGAATATCTCTTCATCCTTTCTTACTGCGGATTCGTCAAACTTGCTAAAATCAACATTTTTAATGTATTCTGCAATATCTATTCCTGCCCGTCGTCCAAAAACTATAGTATCTAGAAGCGAATTTCCGCCTAACCTGTTCGCGCCGTGAACGCTGACACAGGCAGATTCCCCTGCGGAATAAAAACCTTCTACCGTTGTTCTGCCGTTATTATCTGTTTTAATACCGCCCATGGAATAGTGAACTCCGGGTCTGATAGGTATCGGCTCGTAAATAGGGTTAACTCCCTCAAAATCGATTGAAAGCTGCATAATTTGTGGCAATCTTTCCATTATTTTTTCTTTTCCCAGATGACGCACGTCAAGTAAAATAGCTCCGTCAATGCCTCTTCCTTCGTTAATTTCCGTCTGTTCTGCTCTTGCCACGACATCACGCGGGGCCAATTCCATTGCTTTAGGAGCATATTTAGACATAAATCTGACTCCAAGCGAATTTAAAAGATAAGCTCCTTCGCCCCTTGCTCCTTCCGTAACAAGAATGCCCGTACTTTTAAGAGTCGTAGGATGAAACTGGACAAATTCCATATCCATAAGAGGAACATCTGCTCTGATAGCGACCGACATGCCGTCGCCGGTATTTATTAACGCGTTTGTATTGGAGGAATATACTTGACCATACCCGCCCGTTGCAAACAAAACAGACTTTGCGGCAATGCCGTGAAACCTTCCCTCCCTTATATCATAAGCTACTACCCCGCTTATTTTTCCATTATCGACAACTAAACTTGTGACAAAATATTCATATAGAATTTTCGTATTATATTTAAGAACGTTATCAAACAATCCATGGAGCATCATATGTCCAACAGCATCGGCATAATAACACGACCTTGGGAAACTTTGTCCTCCGAACGGTCTTTGCGCAATACCGCCTTTATCATTTCTGTTAAACACTACCCCCATTTTTTGTAATTCGAGTATATTGCCCGGGGCTTCGCTTGTTAATATTTCAATAGCATCCTGGTCGCCTATATAATCGCTGCCTTTTACGGTGTCAAAAAAATGCGACTCCCAAGAATCGTTTTCGTCAAAAGCGGCATTAACCCCGCCCTGAGCAGCACCGGAGTGCGACCTTGTAGGATATACTTTACTTACTATTACTGCATCTACGCCTCTTTTTCTGAGTTCGACGCATGCCCTCAGCCCTGCAAGTCCCGCACCAACTATAATAACATCATGTTTAAGCATTTACAGTCCTCTGTTTTTTATTCTTTTTTTAGCAAGTTATAATTATTTTTCTAAATTCTTAACATTTTACAATAATTTTATTATAATATTCAATAAAAAAATAAGATATTACTTTTTAATGTATTCATATATGCCGCTTTTTCCGCCTTCTTTCCTAAGCAGATAAATATCGGTTATTCTGATAGATTTATCAACAGCCTTAAGCATATCGTAAATGGTAAGAGCTGCTACCGAAACGGCTGTAAGACTTTCCATTTCAACGCCGGTTTTGCCGGAAATTTTTACTATTGATTTGATATTTATACAATTTTTTGATTTAACAGGCTCAAATACTATATCGCAATTTTCAATATTTAAGGGATGACATAAAGGAATAAGTTCCGATGTTTTTTTTGCAGCCATGATTCCTGCAATTTTAGCCGTAGAAAACACGTCGCCTTTTTTACCTTCTCCCGTTATTGCAAGCTGAAATGCGTCTTGTGACATATATACGCTGGCAGCAGCCGTAGCTATTCTGACAGATTCGGTTTTAGACGAAACGTCTACCATAGTAGGCATACCGTTTTCATCTAAATGAGTCAATTTTTTTTCTTCCGGTTTTAATTCGTCCATTATATTTATATTTATATTGATTACATTATTAATTGCGTGAATTATATTAATCGACTGCCGATGACGGCGCCCGTTGAATGACGGCACTCTATATCTCTATGTGCAGGTAGATTATATCATAAACAAAATAAAAATCAAGGATTTAGTAAAAACGGATAATATTTTGTACGCCATGCAATAATTCTAAATTGATTTAATATCTATTTAATATTTTAATATTGTTAAGAATAATATTTTACAACTCATTCAATAATTCACAATAAATTACAATATATTTAATATTGTTGAATATAATATTTTATACATTTAACAATAACTTTAAATTAATCTAATATATGATTCAATATTTTTATCGTTATGTAATTTTTGACATAACGTATTATCTTACATTTTACATTATACATATACAATGTCAAGAAATTTTTTCATTCACAAACCAACGCCGTATGTCATATCCTATTCCTGCCGGCGCTGGTTTAATCCCTCCAATAGTGGATTTAACAACAGGCATAGCTTCGGGAATATATAAAAACGTATAAGGGCAATCTTTTGCCAAAAGACGCTGAATTTCAAAATAATATTTTCTTTGTATTTTTAAATTGAAAGTGCTTCTCGCCTTTATAAAAAGTTTATTGATCTGCGCATTATTAAAAGAAGTAAAGTTAAGACCCTTTGGAACAATGTCGTTTCCGGAAAATATTGAAGAAGCGTCTGCAGGATCCGGCGTAATAGTAAAACCAAGTAAAACTGCCTGAAAATTTTTTTTCATTATAAATTCAGAAATAAGCGATGTCCATTCCATTACCCTTATATCTACTTTAATACCTATTTTTTTTAAATTTTGCTGCATAATCTCGGCAGCCGAAAGTCTTTCCGGATTGCCCTGCGGTGTTAGTATAGTAAATTTAAACCGTTTGCCGTTTTTTATAAGCCGTCCGTCAACAAAATTCCAACCGTTCTGTTTTAATAGCCTTAGCGCTTTCTCTGGATTGTACCTATATTTTTTCACGTTTCCGTCATAATAATAAGTTCCGGGCATATAAGGTCCGTAGCAATGTTGTCCTAAACCTAGCAGCGCGCCTTTTATTATTTCCTGCTTGTTAATTGCATAACTGAGCGCCTGCCTTACTTCCCGTTTTTTAAATAATTTATCGAGAATATTATATCCTAAAAAAGTAAAACTTAGAGACGGATGAATATATTTTTTGAATTTTTTAATAAAATTTTTACCTTTCGATTCAAACTTATACTGTGTAGGGGTTAACCCCATATAATCAATGCCGTTAGATTTAAGCATTAAAAACATGGAAGAAGAATCCGGCACTATTCTGTATATTATCTCTTTTATATGGGGCGCTCCCATAAAATAATGAGGATTAGCCTTTAAAATAATTTCATAGCCGTGAATCCATTTATAAAATTCGTAAGGACCGGTGCCAATAGGATGACTTCTGAGTCTTGTAGTTAATAAATTCTTGCCTTTCAGGAGGAAACGGGGCAGTATGCTTAGCCCCCAGCTCGAAAGAGCAGGCGCATAGGGCTTTTTGTACGTGACCTGAAAAATGTATTTTCCTATCGTGCGCGCTTTTTCAACTTTAAGATAATCCGCCGAGTATGGAGTCGGCGTTTTAGGGTTTATCATAAGGCGATAGGTAAACAAAACATCCCTTGCGGTGAATGGATGTCCGTCCTGCCATAGTACATGACGGCGAAGTTTAAAAGTAATAGTCTTCCCGCCGTTTGTAATTTTCCATGATTTAGCTAAGTCTGGAACTATTCTTAAATTTCTATTATATCTGACTAATCCGTCATATATTTGAGATGTAACTTCTGCCGTAGGCGCATCCGCCGCCATATTGCCTATAAGATTTGTAGCGTCGGCCGACAGTCCAATTATAAGTACGCTATTATTTTTATTAAAATTGTTATGTACCGCTCCTGCATAATTTATTTTTTTAACATTATGTTCATGATGCGCATTTGCGCTATCTTTGCCGGAGACTGCACACCCGCTTAAAGCTGTTATGGATATTAAAATAAATAACGCAGATAAAAATTTAAAAAATATTTTACGAAGCATAGTCATAATCAATAATGATGAGTAACGATAAATAACGATAAGCAAAAAAGGGACAATGTCTTTCTATTATTGTCTTCCCATTGTTTAAGGATAAGGCGTGAAATTGCGTATTTCATAATCCGCCGGCAGTCCGAACATAAGATTCATATTTTGGAGAGCTTGCAGAGAAGCGCCTTTTCCCAAATTGTCTATAGCGCTGACTAATATGAGATATACACCGTTCTTTGAAAAAGATATATGACAGGCATTTGAATAAATTACATTTTTAATGTCAGGCAGAATACCATTTTTCAGCAAAACGACGAACGGGCTGTCTTTATAAAAATTATTGTAAATATCTTCAATTGCATTTTCGCTAATGGCGCCGCTATTTAATTTAATATATATTGTCGTTAATATTCCGCGTATGACCGGTATAATATGCGGTGTAAAAATTATTTCCGGACCCGGATAATGTTCCTCGCTATATGTCTGCTCATATCTCCGTTGAATTTCCGCATGTTCGGTATCTTGCTTATTTAACTCTGCAGATTCATCATATATATAAGGCATATAAGGCTTGCTGCTCATCAACTCGTCGCAGACGGAGTTATGCTCGTTCGCAATCATTTCGTTGTAAATCTTTTCTTTAATTTCGGGGAGATGCCGATGTTTCCATAAATTGTAAGCTCTTACGGAATTTTGAGCCTCGCAGAATAAATTAGAAATATTGGCGCTGCTTCTTCCGGCTCCCGAAATGCCGGACTTAGAATCGATAATAACGGGACTAGTATAATCTACAATTCTTGCTTTTATGAGAGGCAAAAGAGGTAAAAGAGCGCCCGTCGGATAACATCCGGGATTTGAAACAAACTGAACGCCTTTAAGCTTATCTTCGTAAACATCTGCCAACCCGTACATAAAATATTTATTTAGGTCAGGCGCAGCGTGCTTTTCATAATTTAATTCATAGTTTTCTAACCTGTCAAATCGAAAATCCGCCCCAATATCTATTATTTTAATTAACGGATTGAGTTTTAAAATAGAAGATACTATTGAAGAGCTTTTTCCGTGAGGCAGGCATAAAAAAACAACATCGCTTGAAGAAGCTATCAGCTTTTCGTCTAATTTTTCAAAACTAACCGAACATTCGCAGCCGTTCATTTTATTAAATGAAGGAAACACTTCGGATATTTCTTTGCCTGCATTGCTTTGAGATGTAATATGAACCAGCTCGATGTCCTTTCTCAATAGAAGAGCATAAGCCAAATAAATTCCGCTATATCCCGAAGCGCCAACAATAGATACTTTAATCATGGTTTGTAATTTTATAATATATAAAGATATATTAATACAGTAATATAATAGATGGATTTGAAAGTTAATTAATATTATAAGTAAAATTAAAACATATAAATTACATTCAATGTGCTGTTCAATGTGCTCTTAAAAATAAAAAAACCAGAAACAACCCAAAATAATCAGAGTAAATTTCTGGCTTAAAATATTTGTATTTTAATTTTATAAATAGAAAATAATAATAGAAACGGCAATAATAATTATTATTCCTACAATTATCTTTTTGAGAATTGGAACCTTGCTCTTGCACCCTTTTGACCGTATTTTTTTCTTTCCTTAATCCTTGAATCCCTTGTAAGCATGCCTGCTTTTGACAACGTGGTTTTCAATTCCGGATTTAACAGAAGCAATAAATGGGCAATAGCAAGCTTAACTGCGCCTGCCTGACCGTTAAGACCGCCGCCTCTGACATTGACAAAAACATCATACTTGTCTTCTATAGGAAAAAATGCAAGCGATTTAACTGCCATAACTCTCTGATTTTCGATAGGGAAATAATCATTAAAATTCCTTCCGTTTACCGTTATGTTTCCCTTGCCTTCCTTGAACAAAACCCTGGCAATTGAGGTTTTACGTTTTCCGGCTGCCTGCAATATATTTTTTTTAGCCATGTTTCAAATTACTCCGTATTTTATTGCTTAATTAATTTATTTTAATTTTATTTTTTTATAACTATGCGTAACTTACTATATAAACTATATAAAATTATATGCTATAACACGTATAATGCGTAACCTATTTATATATTATATAACTTATATAACGCTATATACTATAACACGTATAATTAATTTAAATCATCGTTTTTACATCAACCGTAACTGGATTTTGCGCAACATGCGGATGGTTTTCGTCCGCATAAATTTTTAATTTTTTAATTAAAACATCGGCAAGCTTATTCTTCGGCAGCATTCCCTTAACAGCGTGATAAACGGGAAAAGTAGCATCTTTATGCAGCATATCTTTGTAATTAAACGTTTTTAAACCGCCTGGATATCCGCTATGGAAATAATATTGCTTGTCTGTATATTTTTTTCCTGTAATTTTGGCTTTTGCGCTATTAATGACAACTATGGAATCTCCCTTATTTGCATAAGGTGCATAGTCCGCCTTATCCTTGCCCATTAATTTGTTTGCGATAAAACTTGCGAGCCTTCCTAAGCTCACATCCTTCGCATCGATTAAAATCCAATTATTTGAAATATCATCACTACTTTTAGACATTTGTTCCTCCAATATAAGATAATTAGTTATTTTCTTATAATATTAATTTTTTGTCAAGAACTTTTTTTTTAATTTAACCAATTCTCCGCAAACATGAACGCTGTATGCAGGATGCTTTAAGTCATGAGCCGAATAATGATATGCAGAAGTCATAACCATATTTAAATATGCATTTGCGCCCAACTTTTCAGCCTCGGGTTTAATAATTTCATTTATCTTTTTATTTATCCGCAGATATTGAAATGTTCCTGAATATTTAAAAGTACGGCAATATGTTTCGTACTCTTTTGCAATTATTTTCCCTTTAACACTATGCTTTGTAGTAACTAAAAAATTATATTTTTTTGTTCGCAGCCGCGTCGTAACGGTACCGGCTCTTTTTCCGTTAAATTTTTTACTGCAGGCGCTAACCGTTAAGATAACTATAAAAATAGCCGCCGATATTAATATTTTTTTTATATTATTTTTATTTTTCATATAATTAATTAAACTTTATTTTTTTAAATAAAACTTTTTGCGATGAAATATCTTTTAAACCTGCCGGTTTTACCATTTTAACTGCTCCAAAACTGCAAAGGTCTTTACATAATTTGCATCCTGTACATAGATAAGGGTCAAGTATAATGGCGCCGGCTTCATCGTTATTATTGTACTTTAATGCTCCGGTGGGGCAAAATTCCCAACAATTACCGCAAAATACGCAATTTCTGTTTATTGACGGCAATCTGATATCCAGTAAATCTAAACAATCCGGATTGCATTTTATAAAATTAAACAGTTTGAATCTTTTTTTAAAAAAAAGCTTATTTAGATTCTTATCCTCATTTGATAAAAAAAATTCATTAAAAGGCAATTCTTCTAACGGAAAGTTTTTTGCTAATTTTACGGCATTTTCTTTTATAGTTTTACTCATTTCCTGAAAGAATAACCTTCTTTGGGAATATTCATCGGCTGAATTATTCATGTCATCAAATTCCGCAGATGTATTTGCAGAAGTATTTTTAACGGCGGCAGCATTAATATTATTATTGGAACCGGTCGTAGAAATAGCAATTTTTTTTATTTTTTTGCTCTTTTTTTCATTATCATTTACAATAGAGGAATTGAATTTATTATGGTCGATTTTATTATGGTCGATAAATTTAATTTTTTCCGCTATGTTCATATTGCTATTACCGTCCGCATCCGCCAAACCGCTTAAAATTCGATTTATTGCTTTCATCTTCTTTTTATAAAAGAAATTATATCTGCAATCTTCGCAGCCGGCGGTAACAAAATTAATCTCCTTATCATCGTTAAGATGTTTTATTATATCGGCATCGTCCACCTCGCTAATACATGATACAATTTTGCCGATATTTGACTTAAGATTAGAATCGACCATACTGCAAAAATAATATGCATTATTTTGGTACATGACAACTTTGTCCGATATATCAGCGCTTTCTTTTAAATCAAAAACATAATTGGGACAAATAGTTATGCATAATTTACATAAAGAACACTTATCCGATATTTTAATTGCAGAATCATTTATTTCTATAGCCTGTTCCGGACATTTATTTATACATATATAGCAGCTTGACATAGGGCTTCTGAGCCTTGTGCAATAATATTCATTAATTAAAATTTTATTGCTGTTTTCGCTGCTGCTTATAATTTTATCGATTATTCTTAATAAATTCATAGGTGAACTATTTCTGCCTGAGCGGCTAAAGTATTCTCGCTTTTTTTGATAAATAAAAATTAAAAATAAAAAAATAATAGAAAAATAGCGTTTGAGAATAGTAATTTCTTATAATTTTTTTTATTTATTATGTTATCGTTTTTTCTTTCTTATCTTTAATAAATTTCTCTAAAAACACAGCTATTTTATCGGGTTGATTTATATCAATCTGCGGTATTTTTAAGTTGTTTATAATAACATCGCCGCAAACTAAGATACAATCCGGAGCATCTGTATATTTTAGATGCAGCTCAGGGTTTAATTCCTTTCTGAAAAGCTCAACTTTAGGAATTGCAATATCCTTGAAACCTTCTACTATTAAAATATCTGCATCATTAAAAAATTTATCGATTAGACTATCTATCAAATTAATATTATGAATATTGCCGCCGGCGCCGGCGTGAGCAGATGACTTAAGTATTTCTTTTCTCCTATCATCTCCGTCGGCAGCATAAGCAGCAGACGAGTTTAGTATCCCTGTTTTTTTCACATCTCTGTCAGATGCGTCATCATTAATGCCATCATCCGTATTAAAAGATGCGCCGTTAAATACGTCATTTTTTTTGATATCGCTAAAAAAAGCCATAGAATCGTCGGATAAAAGCATAGTAGAAAACGCTCCGGCGTGTTTATGCCGCCATGAGTCTTTTCCCTTAATATCCGCTTCAAATTTATGGTCGGTATGTTTTATAGAAGAAACTTTATAATTTTTTTTAGCAAATATGCGTATCAGTTTTTCTATAAGCGTCGTTTTTCCTGTTCCGGATTTTGCAAGGAATGAAACGGCAAAAGGTCTGCTTTCTGAATTATTTTTCATATTTGTTGTTTATTATATGTTATATTTAAAATACAATCGTTTATAATATGTCTACATATACATTAGATATTTTTTATCTTGCCAAAAGTATTAATTATATCACAATAGTTTCTAGCATTGTTAGTTTCAAGTCTGAATATTTTTGCATTATCAAACCCTGTTAAAAAATTATACAGATGAGGTTTTATTAAATTAACTGCTCTTTTTTCTCCATAAAATGAGAGCATATCTTCAAAGAGTTCCATAAGTTTATATACATTATCTAACTTATCCTCATTATTTAAATTATTTATTCTATTTAATCTATTTAAATTATATAAATTATATATGTTCTTTAACTTATCTGCGTCATTTAATTTATTTAAATGAGATATGCTATTTAAATTATCTTCTTTATTTAATTTATTTAAATGAGATATGCTAGTTAAATTATCTGCGTCATTTAATTTATTTAAATGAGATTGCAACTTTGAATAGTTCATAAAATCTTGAAAAATCCATGGCTTGCCTATGGCTCCCCTTGCAAACATAATACCGTCGGCGGCTGTGCTTTCTTTAATATTTTTTGCGGAATATATATCGAAAATATCACCCGTTGCGTAAACGGGAATTGAAATGTTTTTTTTTAAAAGTGCAGTTAAACTGTGGTCGGCCTTTCCTGAAAACATTTGCGCCCTAGTTCTGGGATGAAAAAATATAGCATCAACGCCTTCATTTTCAGCTATTTTACAGGACTCAAGGTAATTTTTGGAACTTTCGTCAAATCCGCTGCGTAATTTTATCGTTAATAGATTATCGTTTCCTATATTATTCTTTACTTCGGAGATAATTGCTTTAAATCTATCTAAATCTTTTAACGCAGCGCTTCCTGCTCCTGTTTTTACAACCTTTTTAGCAGGACATCCAAAATTTATATCTATTGCTTTAAATCCGGACTGGACTGCTTTTTTTGCAGCCAAACCCATAATATTCGGCTCTGAACCGAAAATTTGAATCCCCGTGTTTGCCGTATATGGACCGGAATATGTTAATTCCAGGGTTGTTTTATCGTTCTTTATATAACCGATAGCGCTTACCATCTCTGTAAAACAAAATGAAGCGCCGTACTTCAAGGCAGTTTTTCTAAAAGGATAACCTGTAATTCCAGCCATAGGAGCTAAAATACAATCCCCTATAATTTGGTTATTCATAATATAATTTTACATCATAATTAAACAATTATTTACATTTCAGCGCAAAGCAGTAATTCTGCTTGCCGTTAAAGCAAAAATTATGTTTTTCTTGCTCTTGTGATATATATATGCAATTCATGTGAGTTACGGCAATATATTTATTTAACCCAGCTTCGCACTATTAACTGAAAAAAGCTTGATTTTGTTATTCATTCATTGTGAATTTTATCATTTCGCACGATTAACTAACGAAGAACCTAATTTTGTCAATTAATCGTTACGAATTTTATCATCTGGAAAAATTGCCGACGCATAATTTAAATATTTAATAAATTCCTGCTTCGTCGGTTTTCTTTTTGCCCCTACATTAAAAATTTTTCTTTTTTTTTCATACCATGCGTCAAAATCATCTTCAGGTATATTTTCAATCTCTATAAGCAGCTGCTGAATAATATTATTATTGTCTTCATTACTCATATTTTTAGCCTTTTCTAATTATTTTATATATATTTTTTATCTGTTCTTGTTTGCGCAAAGAATAAGAATTTGTTTACTTTTCTAATTATTTTATATATATTTTTTATGCATATTTTTTTATATCTTACATATAATACTTGATATATATTATATATTTTTTATGTTCTATACATATTAGCATATATTTTTTATATATTTCATCGACCCATTTCATCTTTCTATTTTTTATTTTAAGAGAGAGATGATTCTCGCATATTATCTTAAAATATATTAAAATTATCTTTTTTATATTTATTTATATTTATTTGTATCTCTTATCTCCAGTTAGACCTTGAAAACTGGGGAAGATCTTCAAAATCGCCCCTTATAGCGTAGCCCTCATTGATGTTATATACTTCAAACTCATTGTCTATAACAAAAGAGTAGATATTGCCTTTTAAGAATTCATCTTTATATTTCAAGCATTTTTCTCCCTGTCTTATTATAGCGGACAATATGCCTGCTCCTGCAACATCTCCTAAAAGTATTGCTCCTACAAGAACTTGACCGTCATAAACTAATTTTCTATAAACAGATTCGTCTTCCTGGTGAATAAATACGGTTTGCGAAGGATTATTAGGATTAGTAAGCCCTATGGTTATAATAGGCAGTCCGTATATCTCAACGGAATTAAGTCCCATGCCGCCGTAATATTCTCTATATACTCCAGCCATATTTGTGCCGGCAACCCTTCCTTGTTCGCAGGCAAGAGGAACTATAGCTATGATGTTTGGTTTTTTATTTAAAATATCGTACGATACTATAGCATCGCCGCCGGCATATACATCTTTAATATTTGTCATCATAGTTTTATCTACCACTATTCCTCTGTCGATTGTAATACCGCTTCCTTCAAGAAAACCTACGTTCGGTCTTACGCCTATCGCCACAATAACAATATCTGCGACAAGCTCTCTGCCGCTTTTCATTGTAACGCTCGTAGGATTGCCCGCTTCGTCTACGTTAATTTTAGTAACGGTGTCGTTAGTTGCCGTGTCAATGCCGTTTTCGTTCAGTTTTTTTGCCGTTATGCCGCCTGATATTTCATCAAGAGCTAAACCTAAAACACGCGGAAGAAGTTCTGCAATAGTAACATGCATATCAAGAGCTCTCAAACCTTCGGACGCCTTCAGACCTATCAATCCTCCGCCTATGACTATAGCCTCTTTATGTTTAGCTAATTTTGCGCCCCTTTCCATTTTTTTTGCATCATCAAATTTAGTAAAAGTTCCCATCATAGGAGATTCAGCGTTAAATCCTTCTATTGGCGGCACAAATGGAACGCCTCCGGGCCCAATAAACAACTTATCGTATTCAATGGACTCATTGTCGTCCAGGACTACTTTTTTATCCGACGTGTTTACCGATACAACCCTTTTTCCAAATAATGTTTTATAATTATTTTTTTCGTAATAATCATCATCTTTATACCATATAGTTTCGTCTGTTGTTTTACCTTCCAGATAATATGAAATCAAAGGTCTTGCATATGCCTTATATGATTCGTCGGATATTATCGTAATCTCTCCAGTTTTATCAAATCTTCTTATTGCATCAGCGCATGAAAGACCCGCATAAGAATTACCGATTATTACATATCTCATTTTTGTCCCCTTCTTCGTAATTTATATTAATTTGACAAACAATATATAAATAAAATATAAAATATAAAAATATAAAATATAAATAAAATAATATCTAAGTTTTAACAGATAATAATATATAAAAATATAATACAGCGCTAATTTAATTTCTTTCTCTATAATGTTTCCGTCTTAGAACGCATCGTGCAATCTATATTGATTTTATAATAAGCGACTGCCTTTAATAACCGCCCGCCCGATTTATATATCTTCGAGCTTTGATTGTTCTTTTTTAACGACTATTATTTTTATAACGGTTATAATTAATTTTTAAATGAGGCCCGTATAGTTTATTCGCAATCATTAATCTTCTTTCATACGAATAATTTTTAATGCCTATTTTCTTTAACGCTCCTTTTTTACACGCTTCTACGCATTTTGGCGTTTCTTCATCAATACAGCCATCACATTTTGAAGCATAGTGGTCTTTGCCGACACGTTCAATTGCGCCGAACGGACAAACCATTACACACATCCAGCATCCGACACATTTTTTGTAATTTGTCAAAGTCCAGCCGTTTTCATTGTCTCTATATCTTGCACCGGGCATACATGCGTCGACGCATGGGGCTTCTTCGCAATTATGGCATAAAATAGGAAAAAATTTATTTCCTTTAGATTTTATATTAATTCTTGCAGTATTATACTTTCCATATTTTTCCTTCATATGGGTTTCGCATGCTTGAACGCATGATTTATATTCCTGCCCTTCGCATCCGTCACATTTTGAAGGATAAAGCATTATTTCTATCTGATTTTTTTTGAGGTCATCTTCGAGGTTCGTGAGTTTTATGCTCTTCATATTTTTTTCCATTTCAATGTCTCCAGAAATATAATTTATTATAATTTTTTGTATAAATTTATAGCTTTTTGAATTTTAGCCGCCATAAAAAATAAATCTTTATTTAAATAAAAATTTTTTTCTTTATTTAAATACAAAATAAGTTTTTTTAGATATATTTTATCGGCGTTGTTCTTATTGTTATTCTCGTTATTGTTTTTATTATTATTTCTGTCATAATTATTTATTATATCGTCGTCGTAATCGCAAATATAATTATTATTGCCGATATTTCCGCTATTATTAATATTATTTTTACTTTTGCAGTAAAGTTTTAAATAATATAATTGATTAGATAAGTAACCGTAAGGCTTGGCCAATTTGCCGTTATAAATCCCTTTCGTTATATTTTTTTTATTTTTTTTATTGTATCCCAGCTTATCCGATAACCAAGAAAAATTATTTTTTGTAACTGCTATTGTGCTTTTTCTATATTCAATATCTCTATCTCTATCTCTATCTCTATGCTTAGATTTCTCGTCTCCATTGGATTTATTGTCTCCATTAGATTCCTTATCGCATAATTTGGCGTTACAAAAATCGTCGACGTAATCAGTCTTCTTAATTTCTACGCTCTTTGTATTATCATTATCGTAATTTATTTTTTTCAGAATACCGATTAAACTGTCTTTATCATTAATATTGCGAAAATATTCAGATTTTATCCGATTATTTTCTTTAATTATATCATTTATAGAAAAATAATAAACCCTGCCTATAAATCTTGCAATATTTATTGCATCGTTATAAATAAAATCGAAGTAATTTGCTAAATTTAAAGCATAACTGTTTAGCATCGATAAAATATCTAACGTTTTTTTTCTATTATAGCACGCAAGAAGCGGCTCAATTGTAGAATCTGACCATATAGGCACTACGGCATCAAAATTTTTATATTTATCGCCTTCTCCGTTTTGTATTTTATTTATTAGGATGGTTGCGCAGTCATAATTAAAAAATGGAGCATCGCATTCCATCAATAAAACATAATCATTTTTTAGATAATTAAAACAACTAAAAATGCCTTTTAACGGTCCTGCCAATATGCTATCTTTGTCATCGGTATCGGCGATTATTTTGAAATTCAAATTTTTTTTATTGTTGTGCCGATTATCTTCATTGGCTTCTATATTGTTATTTCTTAATCCTTTTTTTATTTTATTATAATTATCGTTGATATTACCGTATATTTTACAATTATCAAATTGTATTTCAGCGCTGAGTTCAATTAATTTCTTTTTATATTTTAGGTTTGATTTGCAATTTATTGACAACTTTGAATCGTTATCATTATAGATTTTGTTTAAAACGGTAATTAGCGCATAGCGAAATTCATCTAAGTTCTTTACGTCCCTTACGGAAATTATTACATCGTCTGTAACTTTTAAAGCCGTTTCCAAAACCCTTTCAAAAAGAGACTTCCCATTAAATACATAAAGGGCTTTATTTTCTCCGAATCTTTTTGACTGTCCTCCCGCCAATATTAAACAGCTTAAGTTGTCCATTAATTGTTTATTTTAAATTTTTTTTAATTTTTCCTCTCTGTCCGTGACCTTCGCTTAAAACAACCTCTATATAATTGAGCGATGCAAATGCTTCATCATTTTTAATGTCTATTATAAGCTGATCAATGCAATAAATCGCAAGGTCTTCTATGTTTAAAGACGGAATATTTACTCTGAATATATCGGATTTTGGAATCAGGTAATATTTATTATTAATTTCTATATTATAGTGCGTTTGCTTATCTGTAATCTTTTGAATTGATTCAGGATAGTCCGCCAATAATATCTTATCCTCAAAAGTAGAACATAATCTGGCTATTATAGCTTTTAAATTATACAAGTGAACAATTCTTCTTTTATCATCAAATTCACCGTCAACAGAGACGTCTATGTAGTGAAAATGCGGATGAATTCTTGAGCAGTCTCCTCTTCCAGGAACAATATGTATGCATTCAAATGTTAATCCTGCCTCTCTTCCTAATAATTCGACTATCATAAAATTATCCCTTTTTAAAATACTGCTAATAGTTAAAATCGGTCAACTGCCCGTCGGGAAGCATCCTAAGTCCGGAGCATCTGCCGTTTGACGATAAGCAAACGTCTTTAATGCTGCGGCAAAGGGTTATAATTATTCCCTTATATTTAATTATTTTTCTGTCATTATTATATTTGTCTGTATCAAAATCAAGTCCTATTTTTTTTAAAACGTTTATTGGCTCGGCGTAATATTTTTTGTAAACGTTTAAATCTCCCGCATCGGATAATTCTATAAATTGCAGATTAAAATTATTCAAGTTGCAGAAATCAATTATTTTAAGCAGGTCTTTTTTATTTGTATTTATCGATTTAAGCAAAACGTAATCGATTTCTATATTAAAATTTTTTTTGCGTAAGGTTTCTAATCCTTTTACGACTTCGCTATGACAGCTTTTACCCGTTATCAGCCTATATTTTCCTTCATCAAGCGTATCTAAACTTACAGAAATTTTTTTAACAAGCGATGGGCTTATTTCATCGATTCTTTTGTTAATTAATGTCCCGTTAGTAGTTATAAATATATCTATATCGCCTATTTGTTTTATAGCGTAAATAAGCTGTTTTATCTTTTTGTATAAAAAGGGCTCTCCGCCGGTCAATTTTACTTTCTTAAGACCAAACTCTTTCAATGAATAAATTGTACTGATAATATTTTCAATATCGATACTGTGCTTTGAAGATTTAGAAATTCCTTCGTTGTGACAATATAGGCACTCTTCGTTGCATTCTCCGGTTAATGAAACCCTTAACGAATTAATTGTAAAATCATCGTCTATATCGTAATAATCTGATTCTTCGTCAATAGGAAACACACCTTCAAAATAATTAAACAAATAATTTTTCATATTTTTAAATTTATGTCAAAATTAAAATAAAATTGCATTAAAAAATATTGTAATCGTTTAATGTCACCATAACCTCTTCGCCGGCATGAATAATTACGGTTTCTTCGTCCATCGCAAAACTACCGTTTGCCTTAATCAGCGGCGAAAGCGACCTTGCAGCGGAAGGCGGTTTTGGCGGCTGTATAACGGAAGCAATTAATTGGCCGTTTTCCTCTTTAACTATTTTAACCTGAAAATATTTCCTGACGCCTTTTTCTGAAGCGGCATCTTCTTTCAATATTGCTTTAATTTCAGGATATCTTTTATAAATATTATTTATACCGCTCATTTTTTGAATGAACGGTCTTACAAATAAATCAAAGGTTATTATAACAGAATATGGCCATCCGGCTAAAGCAAAAATGGGCGTATTATTATTAAGCAACCCAAATGAAGTAGGTTTACCCGGAACAAGGTTTAAGCCGTGAAAATATAATTTTCCGGCTTTGCCGATAGCAGACGGTATCAAATCATAAAAATTCGTAATTTCTTTGTTATCAAGAACTAAAAAACTTGCACCTGTTCCTCCGGTTGAAATAAGCAAATTATATTTTCCGGATTTATCTGCCGCTATTAGTGCATTTGTTATACTTTCAGCATTATCCTCCACTACGCCTATAACCTCCGGAATCCCTCCTGCATCTTTTATTAAAGCTTTTAAAGCGGTAGTATTAATATCATATATTTTATTGTTTTTTAATTCATCGCCAGGCTGTAGAAGCTCATTTCCTCCAGATAAAATTCCGATAACCGGTTTTTTAAAAACCGATATATTTTTATATCCTATTCCTGCAAAAGCGGCTATGTCGCAGAGTCTGATTTTATCGCCTTTAGAATACAGCTTTTCACCGGATTGAATATCGTCGCCTATGGGTGAGAGATATGAACCTTGCTCGACTTTTTTATCGTATGACACATAACCGCCCGAATAATCTAAGGTATCTTCAATTAAGATAACTGAATCTGCCCCTGGAGGAACAGGCGCGCCTGTAGTAACAAACGCTGCCTCACCATGATGTATCTCATTCAGCATATTGTTAAATCCAGCGGTTATTTGCTGCACGACTTTTAATTTTGTAATTTTATTTTCTGAAAAATCACCGGATATAACGGCGAAACCGTCAACGGCAGACCTGATAAAAGGCGGAATATCAACTTTTGGGATGACGTCATCCGACAAAATTCTGTCTAAACTGTCTTCAACGGCTACTTCTTCATTATCGGTTATTCTTTGTATATATTGAGCCGTAAGCTCCAGCAGATCTGATGCTTGTTTTTTATTTTTATCGCTCATATTTTTATCATAACTTAAATTATAATTATAATCTTTTTTAATTAAAAAGCCGGCGTATTATCGCTTCTATAATTTATTATAGATATTATAACGACGCCGGTCTAAAATTTATTGATATAATAAATATTTTTCATTTTATATTAACTATCTCGCAATATTTAATTTCAAAAATGAATAGTCAAAATAAAAAGAAAGTAAGTAAACTAAATAATCTAAATTAAAAATAAGGTTCTACAGGATACATTTTAATACCTGCGCCCTCTAATATTTTTTTAGCATTTGCCTCGTCTTCAAGATTTACAAAGATAGTTGCATGGTAAGGCGTAATGCTGGCAACATTTCTTCCTACAATTGCAATTTTTGATTTTTTTAAAGCATCTTCTGCTTTATCAAAATCTCCGTTGTTGTAGTCAACTCTGATAGGCGCATTGTATATAGTTCCGACTGAACTTAACTTTGCCATATTTTATAAATCCTCCGTATTAAAGAAAT
>JAKAQK010000136.1 GCA_021822625.1 bacterium
TTTACTGCTTCTATATATTTAAAAAGCGTCGCATTAATTTCTGGATTAATTATTTTTTTGGCTTGCATTTTCAACCTCATCATTTTTAATATTTTCAGGGTATAGCAAATCTATTACTGTTATTTTGTTGTTAGTTATAATTTCAATTTTTTTTGCAAGCGTTCTTCGGGGATAAAATTTGTAGTTAATAATGTTATGCAAACTTTGCCTTGAAATACCTAATAACTTACAGAAATTTCCAATATTAATACGATTTTCTTTGATATATATTTTTAATGGATGCATAATTTTAATTTTGACCTCTTAGTATGAATGAACACAACTTAAAGTTTAATTTAACAACTTAATATTTAAAATAATACAACTTAATATTTAATATGTCAAGCTTAAATTTAAAAAAAAATACAATATCAATATAATTTAAACCCTATATGTAATATAGCGAAGTTGATAAACTAAATATAGGGTTTATTTACTATGCAATATTTTTATGATATATATTTAAAATCACAAAATATAAAAGGTTAATTGTTCTATGAAATCAATTAATACGGAATTGTATAAACAAATAGCAGAAAAAATTAAATCTGCTATTAAAGAAAAGAATGTAACGCAAGAACAAATCGCAAGTAAGTTAAATATATCGGCTCAACAATTTCAAGCTTATATTAATAAATTTGATAAAAATAAAATTCCACTTGATTATTTGATAGAAATAGCTAATTTTTTAAATATTAGTCCTGAATATTTTTATAAAAAAAATCAAAATATAATTTCTTCCGCTTCCTGTATTTCAGAATCTCAAGCCGACGACTTGGATATAGACAAATCCAAATATCAAACCATTCCCGTTTATTCTTTTGCCGGTGCCGGAAAGTTTGTAAATTTAACCGAAATCGAGCCTATTGATACGCTTTTAGTCCCGAAAGAATTTATGAAGCAAAAATTAGCGGTAGTAAAAGTAATCGGTCCAAGCATGGAGCCTTATATAAAAGACGGCTCTTACGTAGGAATTGACTTAAATTATAAAGAACTCGTATCGGGATATATTTATTGCATTAATTTAGATTATGAAGGCGCTCTTATCAAATACGTCATTAAAGGCAGGAACGGTATAACGCTTAAATCTGAAAATCCTAAATTCAACGACATATTTATTAAGAAAGAAGAGATTGCCGACGGGGATCATTTTGTAATAGGACGAGTAGTTTGGGTGTGGCAGAATATATGAAAATAACTCAGAGGATTTAATTACGGTAATTAATACAGGTATAGTAAATAATAATTTTAATTAATAATATATAATATACGAAAAATATTGTTTAATGTCAATTGTTGGGTATAGGCATTTGATGACAAACAGAAACAGCGAATCCGCTTCAATGTTTCAATAAAAGTTTAATATTTAGATAAAATTTAATAATAGGAATATCAATGGGTATTACACCAAAAGGTTTAAGCATTCAAAGTTTATATAGGGACTATCGGGATAATAAATTGATAGTTAATAGAAAATACCAAAGAAAATTGGTCTGGACTCTGCCTGAAAAACAGAGACTCATTGACACAATACTGAGGGATTACCCTCTCCCACTATTCTTATTAGCCGAGAAAAAAGCGGATGATGGTGGCATTTTTTACGAAATTATAGACGGTCTGCAAAGATTAAATGCTATATTTAATTTTATAGATAATGAATTTGCTTATGAATCTAAGTTTTTTGATGTTAAACAACTAGCTAGGGCAAGCCAACTTGCGGAAATAGGGAAAATTAAGGCAAATCAAGATATAAATCTTAGTTTGGAGAAAGAATATTGTGCAAATTTTCTTGATTACCAACTGGCTGTTACAATATTTCCTGTTATTCAGGATAAGGATGTTACAGATGTTTTCAATAGGATAAATTCCGGGGGCAGGCAGTTAAGCGATCAGGAAAGAAGGCAGGCAGGTATAATTTCTGTATTCGGGGATTTTGTAAGGACTCTTTCTGCAGAGATACGAGGAGATGTATCAAAGGAAAAGATTGATCTTGCAGATATGCCGGAAATAAGTATAGGAACATCAGGCTCGCTAAACTACGGACTTACAGCCAATGAAACATTGTGGTGCAAACAAGGCATTTTATGGTATAAAGGTTTGCGGGATAGTGAAGACGAAGAATTTATTGTAGATATTACAGCATCCATTCTGACAGAAAAACCAATAAACCGCAGTAAAGAAATGTTAGACGAAATTTACTCTGACGATAGCGAAATTGGGAAAGAATTAGGAAACAAGTTATTTTCATATGGAAAAGAAAAATTATTATCCTACAAATACGATAATTTTAATACATATCTAACATTCCATAATCCAACAAATGCCTGCCTAATTCTAAAAACTAACAATGGTATTTATGTCCGGATTTCAAAGTTCATTAAGAAGCCAATTTTTATTCAAAACCAGTATATTATTTATGATCCGATAAACTTTAATAAAAAATGCACAAATAATTAGGCTTTAAATATTTCTCTTAAAAAGTCCACTGTCCTGACTGTAGACTTTTTAAGAGAAATAATATAAAAATTTTTATATCTAATATTTTTATACCCTGCTTAAAATATATAAAAAATCATAAAGGAGGACTGTATAGGCTATGTTTATCAAAAAACAGACTGAAGAAAACAGAGAAAAATATTTTAAACTTCTGCAGATAATGGGTGGACTGTCCAATCTGTTTTCAGAATCCGCCGTTCCGTTCCTGCATTACAGAGTATCGGAAAATATTTTCTGCAAAGCTTTCAGCGCAGAAAATCTATCCAGGTCAGACTGTTCCGCCGATGCCAAAAAAGAAATTGAAAACTTAAAAATCGGAGTAGGTATAAAAACTTTTATAGAAGGAAGCGGAAGCACCTATCAGAAAATTGCCGAATTCAACAGAAGCAGGCTAATATTTGAAAAATTTATAGACGACTCGGAAAAACTCGTCCATGAAATTTCGAACATGAGAAACAGCAGGATTGAAACGACCCAAAAAATGTTCGGCATAGACAGTATTGTTTACCACTGTATAGCCCGTTCGGAAAACCGTTTCAGAATATATGAAGAAAGCATGAACCCTGTTGACATGGAAAATATTAGGAATATCAGCAAAAATGGCAATTCTGTCTTCTTTGATGATAAAAAAGAGAATTATCTTTTTAATCTGTCAAAAAGCACTCTTTTTAAAAAATTCAATACTGGACAGGCTGATATTTCAATACCGGTAAACATTATAGAAGATCCGTACGAAGCTCTTTATAAAATATTTGCGGATTCCCTGCCCTTACATACTCTGAATCCTGCAAAATCTTATGGAAGTATTATTTTGCCGTTATATTCAACCAGAACGAAAGAAACTGTCCCTGAAAAAAGCGGTTTAAACCAGTGGAATGCAGGAGGCAGGCTGAGAGATTCCAATGAAGTTTATATTCCGGTTCCTTCCTGGATACATTTGAAATTTCCGGGTTTTTTCCCGGACAGAGAAACTCCGTTCAAACTGAAACTGCCTGACGGGACTTTTTTAGACGCTAAAATATGCCAGGATAACGGAAAAGCTCTTATGAGCAGTCCTAACAACGCTCTTGGAATATGGCTCCTTAGAGATATTTTGAGGCTGCGGGAAGGAGAACTTGCAACCTATGAAAAGCTTGCAGAGATAGGCATAGATTCTGTTGAAATAGAAAAATCCGGCGAAGGTTCATACTCCATAAATTTTAAACAGCTCGGAACATTTGAAGATTTTAAGGACAGATATAGGGACAATATATAGAAACCGATAAACAGCATATGAAAGCGCGCAAAAAAACCGCTCCTATGACCAGATCCGAAAATATGTCAAGAATCAGGTCCAAGAATACCGCTATAGAAATAATTCTCAGAAAAGAACTGTGGAGAAGAGGCTTGAGATATAGGGTGAATCCCAAAAAAGTTTTCGGCAAACCCGATATTGTTTTTTTGAGAAAAAAAGTCGCCGTTTTCTGCGACAGCGAATTCTGGCACGGTAAATATTTTGCCGAAGGCAAATATACCGTAAAAACAAACAAAGACTACTGGGTGCCGAAACTAAAACGCAATATCGAACGAGACAGCGAGGTAAACAGAGTTTTAAAAGAAGCCGGCTGGAGAGTTTTAAGATTCTGGGGAAAAGACATAATAAAAAATGTTTCTTCGGTAGCCGGCAGGATTGAATCAGCGCTAAATCTAAGCTGATATTTCATAACTGTTTTTATACAAAGGTTTTTCTATTACAATTTCTCTGATACAGTTTAAGTTCTTAGAAGAGTGTTTTATCCCCGCCAAAACAGCCGCTATTCTTTCAGCGAAAGGATGAATGCCTGCCGGCGGAACGGCATTGCCGATCTGCCTTCTGACTTCGGAGTTGCTTCCGCAGAAAACTAAATCATCAGGAAACCCCTGAAGTCTTGCCCTTTCTCTATTTGTCAGAGGTCTCGGTTCGCAATAGTGGTATGTCCATGTGCCGCCGCCTCCGGAGGCTATAACCGTATATGCCGGCTCATCAGGTTTCAGCCTTCTGTAAATATTAGACATAAGTCCTTTAACTTCATATTCTGTTCCTATAAGGGCTTTATAGTTTGAACCGGGCGGTATAATTTCAAGCATTTTTACAGTTCGCGGCAAACATTTTATCAGGTTATGATTGGGGCAGTTTTCGGGTATATTGCATAAAGCTTTTTCGGCAGATACATAATTATTCCTGCTTATAAATTCAGGCGGCACAAAATCAGTTTTCAAATCCTCTCTTATGCCGATGAACAAGACCCTCTGTCTTAGCTGCGGGATACCGAAATCGGCAAAATTTACAGGAAAAACATTAACGCGATATCCGTCTGTTTCAAAACGCGCTTTAATAATTTTTATGGCTTCTCCGCTGTTCGCCGACAGAATGCCTTTTACATTTTCCGCCAAAAACACTTTAGGCTTAAAATATTCGACATATTTTGCAAAACTTTCATAAAGTCTGCCGTTTACATTATCTTTTATGCCTGCCTGCTTTCCTACTACAGAAAAAGTGACGCACGGAAAACCTCCTATAAGCAGATCGAATTCTCCTTTTAAGTTTTCAATAGGATATGATGTTATGTCTGCACACAATATCTCGGTATTTTTAAAATATTTACTGTTATACCTTAATGTTGAGCATGCATCTTTATTATTATCTATTGCGGATATTGTTTCAAAAGGAAGTGGCCTATAATACCTGTCCAAGTATTCAAAATCTCCGTGAAACCCGATGTCTAAGCCGCCACAGCCGGTAAATAAAGATAGAATTTTGTACTTTATATTATCCATTGCCTCTTTTCGTTTTTTTTGTTAATTTATTTATAGTATTGCGATAAATATTATAATAATTATATTTAATATTTAGTTAAAAACGTTTTTTGCTTCTTCTAAAAGTCTATCTTAGATCGGA
>JAKAQK010000137.1 GCA_021822625.1 bacterium
GTAAAATTGGTAAAAGCCGAAAAAATATTTTTAAGCGCTTTAAAAGGTGTAAGCGACCCTGAAAAAAAAAGAAAAATTATAGGAAAATTATTTATTAATATTTTTGAAAAGGAAGCCGATAAGATAAAAAACGCAAAATTTTTAGTTCAGGGAACCCTTTATCCTGACGTAATAGAATCTGTCCCTGTTTATGGTTCTTCAAGTATAATCAAAAGTCATCACAATGTCGGCGGACTTCCCAAAAAATTTAATTTTAAGCTGATAGAACCGTTGAGAGAATTATTTAAAGACGAAGTCCGTTTAATAGGCAAAAAGCTAAATATCCCCGATGCAATCACGGAGAGGCAGCCTTTTCCGGGACCGGGACTTGCAATAAGGGTTATAGGCGAAGTTACGAAGAATAGTTTGAAGATGTTGAGAAAAGCAGATACGATAGTAGCCGAAGAGATTAAAAAAAATAACCTTTATAATAAAATATGGCAGTCTTTTCCGGTAATTATTCCGGTTAAAACGGTCGGCGTTATGGGAGATAAAAGGAGTTATGAATCTTTAATCGCGATAAGAGCCGTTACCTCCTTGGATGGGATGACCGCAGATTTTGCAAAATTGGACTATGAGATATTAAGGCAGATATCCTCAAGAATTATATCCGAGGTCAAAGGCGTTAACAGGGTTGTTTACGATATATCCTCAAAACCGCCTTCTACTATCGAGTGGGAATAAAAAGAGCAGAATGACAAAATGGGCAATAATCAACAAGCATACAAGCAAGATAAACAAGTATATAAACAAGTATATAAGCAAGATAAACAAGTATATAAGCAAGATAAACAGCGATAGACATGTTATAATTAAACAATAATGAATATAAAAATGAACATAAATTAAATAAAAATCGATATAAATTAAAACTTAAATAATGGCCAATATAAATAAAAATATAAATAAAATAAAATAAAATAAAAATATAAATAAAATAAAATAAAAATATAAATAAAATAAAATAAAAATAAAAAAATGGATACATCCGTAATTAAAGCCGACAAAGAAAATTCTGCTGCAGTAAAGGTTTCGGATGCCGCAAACAAAACGGCAGCCGCTTTAAAATTTGCGCATCTTCATCTTCATTCGCAATACAGCCTGCTTGACGGCGCAAATAAAATAGACGATATAATAAATAAATCTATAGAATTCAATATGCCTTCCGTTGCAATTACCGACCACGGCAATTTGTTCGGGGCGTTGGAGTTTTATGAAAAAGCGGTAAAAAAAGGAGTAAAACCTATTATAGGATGCGAAGTTTATGTCGCCCCGGGTTCAAGGTTTGCTAAAAATCAGAATGAGAAACATGCTTATCATCTGATTCTCCTTGCCATGAACGACGAAGGATATAAAAACCTATGTAAACTTGTATCAAAAGCTTATTTGGAAGGGTTTTACTATAAACCGCGCATAGACAAGGAAATTTTACAGGAATACAATGAAGGGCTTTTTGCATTAAGCGCCTGTCTTAAAGGCGAAATTCCGCAAAAAATTTTATCCGGCAATGTTGAAGAAACCGTTAAAAGCGTTCAATTTTTTTCTAAGGTTTTTAATAATGACCGGTTTTATCTGGAAGTTCAGGAAAATGGAATTAAAGAACAAAATATTATAAATAAAGTAATGCTCGAATTAGGACAAAAATATTCCATACCCGTGGTTGCGACAAACGATTGCCATTATTTATTAAAAGAAGATTATGAGGCTCATGATATTTTATTATGCATACAGACCGGCAAAAAAGTAGATGACAAAGATAGAATGAGATTTACTACCAAAGACCTTTATTTCAAGTCTGCACCTGAAATGTATGATGCGTTTTCGAAATATCCGGAATTCGTCTTAACGAATTCTGCCGATTTGTCCGATAAAATTAATTTTAATTTCAAATTGGGCGAATTTCATTTTCCGGCTTATAAACCAAAGAAAGCCGTCAATAACGGCACAGACAATAACGGCACAGACGGCGCAAATAATTTAACAGCGCCCGTTAACGGCGGCGGTATTTCTGCCGCAGAAAATAGCGAAAATATGGAAGAGTTGTTTGAACACGACGCCAGAGAAGGATTTGAAGAAAGAATAAACGGCAAAGAGGTCTATAAGCCGCGTATAGAAGAATATAGGCAGAGATTTGAACGAGAAATAGATGTAATAAAAAAATCTAAGTTTGCCGGATATTTTTTAATAGTTTCCGATTTTATCAAATATTCAAAAGAACACGATATTCCTGTCGGACCCGGAAGAGGTTCCGCAGCCGGAAGTTTAGTCGCATATTGTTTAAAAATTACGGATATTGACCCTATAAAATACGACTTATTATTTGAAAGATTTTTAAATCCGGAAAGAATAAGTATGCCTGATATAGACAGCGATTTTTGTATAAACGGAAGAGACGAAGTTATAAAATATGTCGCTTCAAAATATGGAGAAAGCAATGTTTCGCAAATAATTACTTTTGGAACAATGCTTGCAAAAGGCGTTATTAGGGATACCGGACGCGCTCTTAACATGCCGTACAGCGAAGTGGATAAAATTGCAAAACTAATACCTAATACGCTTAAGATAACCCTTGACGAAGCCATAAAAGAGGAGCCTAAGCTGAGGGAGATAATACAGAACGACGATAAAGTAAAAAAGTTAATTGAAATAGCAAGAAAACTTGAAGGGCTTACAAGGCACGCTTCGACCCATGCCGCCGGCGTCGTTATAGCAAATAAACCGCTTGATGAATACCTGCCCCTGTATAAAGGTTCTAAAGACGGCGATGTTGTTACAACGCAGTATACTATGGAAGGCGTTGAAAAAATAGGACTTATAAAATTTGACTTTTTAGGTCTTAAAACTTTAACCGTAATGAAAGAGGCAATAAATCTTATTAATGAAGCAAATAGAAATAACGGCATAAAAGAAGAATTTGACATCTACAATATAGATTTAGCCGATTTAAAAACATCTAAACTTCTTTCAAGCGGCGATACTACCGGTGTTTTTCAGCTTGAAAGCTCAGGAATGAAGGAATTGCTTTTAAAGCTGGCTCCAAAATCTCTTGAAGACATCATTCCTCTGGTGGCGCTATACAGACCAGGTCCTCTCGGCAGCGGCATGGTTGATGATTTTATTAAAGCTAAAAACGGCGTTAAAAAAATTAAATATCTGCATCCGCTATTAGAGGATATTCTTAAAGAAACATACGGCGTAATATTATATCAGGAACAGATAATAAAGATTGCTATTAAATTAGCTAACTTTTCCATGGGAGATGCCGATGTTTTAAGAAAAGGCGTAGGTAAAAAAAATGCAGAACTTATTGAAAAAATGAGGAACAAATTTATAGAAGGATGTAAAAGCAATAATATTGACAATAGCATTTCCGAAAAAATATTTTCTCTTATAACAAAATTCGGAGAATACGGTTTTAACAAATCCCATTCTGCGGCATATGCTCTTGTAGCTTATATGACTGCTTATCTTAAGGCTAATTATCCCGATTATTTTATTGCCGCATTACTTTCAAGCGAAATGTCAAATACGGATAAACTTGCAAAAATAATTAATGAATCCAATCAATCAATAATAATTGCGCCTTCCGTAAATTATTCTACAAAACATTTTACCGTTTTACCGTTGAAGAATCATCCCGATATTAAAGAGAATTTAATTAAAAATGCGTCAAAATACGCCGCAGAGTTAGTCTCGCAGGCAGCAGATTTAGATGAAAAAAATGTTATACAAATCGGACTGGGCGCAATAAAAAATGTCGGAGACGCGGCTATCGAATCTATTTTATCCGAAAGAGAAAACGGTAATTATAAAAATTTACTTGACTTTTGTTCAAGGGTGGATACCAGAAGGGTTAATAAAAGGACTATAGAAAATCTAATTAAAAGCGGAGCATTAGATATTAACGGCTATGAAACAAGAAGAGGCATGCTCGAAAAATTGGAACAGGTAATGCAGGAAGCTGCTTCTATAAGACAAAAGAAAACATCGGACGAATTTGAATTACCCCTGTTGTTCGATATAGAATCGGATGACGGACACGGACATTTTTCTTTTCAGGACGGCGATAGCGAGAACAAATCCGAAATAAATAATCTTAATAACGGATGGATTAATGAGTTTAACAATAACATTCCGTCTGCCGAAGATGCCGCCGCAGTAGTCCAGTATGATAAGAAAGAAATTTTAGCTTATGAAAAAGAATCGATAGGCTTTTATATTTCAGGACATCCTTTGGACGGATATGAAGAAAAAATAGGGCTTATTACTGAGTATTCCATTTCATCTTTTATAAAAGAATGTGTGTTAAATGCAAGTGCGGGCGGTGTTCAAAATAATGACGGATGCGGGTCTAATCCGGACGGCGCGAAAAATATGAATTATAAACAGAAATATAATCGAAATGATAAAAAAAAGTATGTTTTATGCGGGATTATCAATCAACTTAAGGTTCATAATACCAGAAATAATGAAAAAATGGCGTCATTTGTTTTAAGCGATGCAGATGTATCGGTCGATGTTGTTTTTTTTCCTAAAAATTATATAAAATATGAAAGTGTATTTAATACTTCGGAGCCGGTAGTTATTTCAGGCAGGGTTGACGAGTCGTCCGACCAGGTAAATTCAACCGTATCAAAAAAAGATTTTACCTCGCAGAAAAATAATAATTCTTATGAAGATAGCGAAAATAGCGACAATGAATATAAAGACGGCAAAAATTTTACTGACGATGCAGATTTTGACGCACGGGATTATAATATTAAAATTATAGGCGATACAATCGATTTATTAGACAATTATATTATTAAAAACAATAAAAGTTTAAAAAATGCGCAAAATAATAATAGCATTGATAAAAATAATAATAGTATTAACAATAGTAAAAATAACGATAATAAAAACATTAATAATATTGATAATAATAAGCTATGTATTATTGAAATTTCACCGCAAAATATATATGATAAAAACACAGAAGAATTTAAAAATTTCATAAATCGGCTGAAAATAGGATTTATAAATTGCAGCGGAACATCAAAGGTTTTAATAAAGGCAAAAAATATCGAGATAAAACTAAATGACGATATATTGGTCGATATAGAAGCTTTGAGAAAAACAGATATTGCGCAAAGTATAAGAATAATCTAATATAAAATATTTTATTAATAATTTATAAATTAAAATAAATATACTGTAAAAATTATGGCAGCATACTTGTTAGATTTTGAAAAACCGATAGGCGAAATTGAAAATAAAATAGAAGAGCTGAAAACATTTAATATCAGCAATACGGCAAATATAAACGAAGAAATAAAAAACCTTGAGCTTAAAAGGGA
>JAKAQK010000014.1 GCA_021822625.1 bacterium
TTCCCAGTTTACTTATCACTACAGAGAATGGAAAAAGACGTTAAATCCCGTAATGAGATTTAATCATAAAATGGGAGAAAAGGTATTCGTGGATTTTTCCGGACTTAAACCGTTTATAAAAAATCCTTTATTATTTTAAAGAATGGTTGTATAATCTGATAAATAATTAAATAATTTTAACTAAAAAAATGATTCAATCCGTTAGTAAATTTATATTATCGTTAGAATATTAAATGAAATATTAAATATAATCATTAACATAATCACAACTATAATCATTAACATAATCACAACTATAATCATTAACATACATCATAAATACAATCATTAATATAATTATAAGTATAATCATAAATATAATCATTAACATTAAGCAGTTTTTATAGTTTTTATAGAGTTTTTATAGAAAAAAAATTTATTTTTGGAGGATTTTTATGTCTGGTCATAGTAAGTGGAGCACCATTAAAAGAAAAAAAGGTGCAATAGACGCAAAAAGAGGAAAAATATTTACTAATATTATAAGAGAAATGATTACGGCAACACGAATAGGAGGGAAAGATCCTTCTTCTAACCCGCGTCTCAGACTTGCTATTGATGAAGCTAAGGCAAATAATATGCCGAAGGAAAATATAGAAAGGGCCATAAAAAAAGGTGCAGGCGAGCTCGAAGGAGATTCATACGAAGAGCTGATTTATGAAGGCTACGGTCCTGCCGGCGTTGCCATTCTTATTGAAGTTCTAACAGATAACAAAAACAGGACTGTTTCAGAATTAAGATACGCGCTTTCAAGGCACGGCGGAAGTCTTGGAGAATCCGGCTGCGTTGCATGGATGTTTAACAAAAAAGGAACGCTTGGATTTGACGCTTCAAAATATACAGAAGATGATATAATGGAGACTGCGCTGGAACTTGGAGCTGAAGACGTTAAAACTGAAGAAGATGAAATAATTGTAACTACCGATCCTAAGGATTTTGAAGATATTAAAAAAGCGTTTGAAGATAAGAAAATGACGATAAAGTTTGCTGAGGTCGCCTATATTCCGCAAACTTATATTGAACTCCAAGGGAAGGAAGCGGAGCAGATGATAAAGCTTTTAGACGCACTTGAAGAAATAGAAGGTATTCAGAATGTTAATGCAAATTTTGATATAATCGATGATAAAGAAGAATAGCAGAGGTTCTTGCGGCATTAATAATCTTTGCAATATTAATGATTCAATTAGAATTATAGGAATTGACCCCGGTTCAATATATACCGGATGGGGCATTTTAGATTCCGTGCAATTCGGCAGAAAAATAAAGTTGGTTTCACTGGGGCTTATTGACGCAAAAAAATATACATACCCGAGTAATCTAGCCCTGATTTTTAATGAACTAAAACAGATAATTGAGGAGTATCGTCCTGCAATTATGGTTATAGAATCAGTTTTTTTAGGTTTAAACCCTTCTTCGCTGATTAAACTTTCGCAAGCCCGAGGCACTATATGCCTGCTATCCTCATTATACGGCATCAGTCTGAAAGAATATGCGCCTAGGTATATAAAAAAAAATGTTGCAGGCTACGGTGGAGCCGATAAAGAAGCTGTCCGCAAAATGGTTTGCAATTTCATAAAAGAACTGGACAGCCTTGATATCACAGATATCACAGGCGGCACGGAAAACGGAAAAAATTGCGACAAAGACGTTAAGCCGCTTAACAACAATATTTCAGATGCCCTGAGCGCCGCTATATGTTGCGCTACCGATATGTCAAACTATGTTTAATTCGATATAATAACTGAATAAATAACTAATTAAAACAATTAAATCAATAAGTTAATTAATAATTAAATAAATAACTAATAAAACAATTAAATGAATAAGTTAATCAATAATTAAATAAATAGCTAAACTTATTTAAATAATTTAATCAATAAATATATTCAATCAATATACAATATAGATGATAGCTTTTTTGCGCGGTAATATAATTTATTCCGATATAGAAAAATCACTTGTTATTTTAGATGTGCAAGGGGTCGGATATGAAATCTTTCTTCCGGTCAATCAGATGTATTTTACACAGTTTTCCGTTCAGCAGAATTACAATGACAACCATAACACTAATAACAATTACGGCAGTAATTCATATTTAAATCAAAGTGCGTCTTTTTTTATATATACTTATGTTCGGGAAGACAGAATAGTTCTTTACGGATTTCCTAATTTTACACAGAGAGAACTTTTCAGCATATTATTAGATACAAAAGATATAGGACCGAAACTTGCCGTGACCATTCTTTCAAACATAAAGGCGGATGACTTTATTAATCTTATATTGACTAAAAATATTACCGGTCTGTCTTCAATTAAAGGTATAGGAACTCTAACGGCTGAAAGAATAGTATCCGGACTGAAAAATAAAATAGTCAAAAGATTTAATTCGTTTAAAGATGTTGAAGCTGCGAGCATCGGAAGCGTTACAAATATCGCGAACAGCAGTTATGATTATGATATAAACGGCAGCGGTAAAAATCGGGACAGCGGCGTTGACATAGGAGTTGCATCCGGTATTACAATTGCAAATATTAATAATAACGCCGATAAAAAAAACATTGAAAATAGCAATAGCCTCAATAATGGGCATAACGACGACAGCTTAGACGAAGATTTAAATTTAAATAATAGTCTCGGTTTTGGCAATAGCAGTCTTGTTCCTGGCGATAACAATTCAAACAGCACTGCTAAAAATTTTAACAATAACAATAACAATAACAATAAAAATAATAATGACCATAGAGATAATTATAACAATAATAAAGGCAATAGCGCCGGCAAAAATATTATTTACGAAACGGCTTTGGCGTTAAATGCCTTAGGGTATTCTATGGCTGATTCTATTGAATTGGCGAGTTGTGCAAGTAAAGATATGCAAGAAATACGGAGGCAAAGTCAAATTGCCGATGTAAAAGCGGAAACTGTTAATATCTGTGAAATTAATACTGAAAATTTGCTTAAAGAGTGTCTTAAACATATATATAAAAATAAAATATCATCATGAGTTCATATAAAAAAGATTTTAGAAAAAATAACGCCGATACTATTTCCGGCGGCAGGACTAAAACGGGCGCAAAGATTAGCTTAAATACCTGTGTACTGAAAGAAGAAACAAAAGCTGACGCCGAATATGCAATAATAAATAAATCAAATGAATTAACCGACCCTGCTGGATATAACACCGTCGATAGCGCAAAAAATAACGGCAATAATTATGATAGTAATTATAACAATAATAGCAGAAATAGAAACAGCGGCAATAATAATATTAACGATATTAACGATAATGATAATAATGATGATGATAATAATAATGATAACGATAATGATAATAACAACGATGATGATATTGCAGATTATACAGAAGACGACGATTATATAAACTCGGCGCTTAACGATAATCCCGTTAGACCTTTAAGTTTTAAAGAATATATAGGTCAGACGAAACTGAAAGAAAACCTTCTTATTTTTATAAACGGCGCAAAAAAAAGAAAAACTAAAACAGGAAAATACGATTTAGACCATCTTCTGTTTTTCGGTCCGCCAGGATTAGGAAAAACTACCCTGGCAACAATAATAGCAAAAGAGCTTGGAGTTAATATAAAAACGACCTCAGGGCCTTCAATAGAAAAAACCGGAGATGTAGCCTCCATTCTTTCTTCGATAGGCGAAGGAGATATTGTTTTTATTGACGAAATTCACAGGCTGCCAAAACCTGTAGCAGAAATGCTTTATCCGGCAATGGAAGATTTCAGGTTAGATATTGTCATAGGCGAAGGACCGTCGGCAAAATCAATCAGACTTTCACTGCCCCGTTTTACGCTAATCGGCGCCACTACGAGAGCAGGACTCATTCCGTCTCCGTTGAGAGACCGCTTCGGTTTTACCGCAAGGCTTGAATATTACGACATTGATGAATTAACTGAAATTATAATCAGGTCTGCTTCAATATATAAAATTCCGGTTGAAAAAACAGCTGCCGAGGAAATTGCGCGCCGCAGCAGAGGTACGCCTCGAATAGCAAACAAAATGATTAGAAGATTAAGGGATTATATGCTGCATCTAAAGCAAAATTCAATAACGCTTGCAGTAGCTAAGTACGGTATAGACAAGCTGGGGATTGATGAACTCGGTTTAGACGATAACGACAAATTTTTTCTGCATACGCTTATAAACAAATTTGCCGGCGGTCCTGTCGGCGTTGATACTCTAGCTCAGGCGATGAACGATGAAAAGGGGACGCTGGAAGAAGTCATAGAACCGTATTTAGTATCCTGCGGACTTATAGCCAGAACTAAAAAGGGCAGAATAGCCACCGAAAGCGCATATAAACACTTTAATATAATAAAGGAAGATCCATTATTGTAAGTTACATAACTACTTGTAAAATTAATAAATAAACGTAGTAATATATTAAATTTATATTATAGTTATATAAATAAACGTAGCAACCGTAGTAATATATTAAATTTATATTATAGTTATATAAATAAACGTAGCAACCGTAGTAATATATTAAATTTATATTTTTATTTATATAAACAGACGTAATAATTATTAGATATAGATATATACAGACATAGATATCAGATATATAGATAATCAGATATATAGATATTGCATATATTGATATTAGATATTCGATATTGATATGCTCGGTATTATATACAATTAATAAATAACAATAAATAACATAAATAAATTATGAATGAGAAACTGCTTCTGCATATCTGCTGCGCGCCTTGTCTGATGTATCCTTATAAATCGCTCAAAAACAAATTTGACGTTATAATAGGATATTTCTATAACCCCAATATTCATCCATATACTGAATATTTAAAGCGGCAGAATACGCTGAAAAATTTTTCCGAAAGTTCCGGTCTGAAGGTTATTTACGAAAAAGAATATAGAATGGAAGAATTCTTGCGCGCCGTTGTATTCAGGGAAGAAAACCGCTGTTATTACTGTCTAAGTTCAAGACTTGAAAAAACTGCGGCGCTTGCAAGGTCGTCAAAATTTGATTATTTCAGTACAACGCTTTTGTACAGTAAGCATCAGAAGCATGACTTTATAAAAGAAACAGGTTTCAATTTAGAAAAAAAATACGGTGTAAAATTTTATTATAGAGATTTTAGAGAGGGGTACAAGGAAGGCATTGAATTATCATATGCAAATAATCTGTACAGACAGAATTACTGCGGATGTATCTACAGCGAAAAAGATAGATTCTATAAAAAAGACGACGCACATACGCTTGGATGAAATGCGGGATTAGCTTTATAATGTTATGTATGAATTATGCATGTAAATTCCATATGTGAGAAGATTATTTCTCACATAAATATTTGGCGGCCATATAAAATGTGCAGATAATTTCCCATAAATAAAATTTTTTATGTATTTTCTTCAATATTTATGTAATGTCTTTTCAATATTTCTTTAATACGGACATTACCTCCCGCTTATTATTTTTTAATATTATAATATAATCAAACGCTTAAATTAGAATATAAATTTTTGTCAATTTTTGCTAACGTTTACTTAATTATGGCACGATAATTGCATTAATTTTATAGTGTAGAGTAAAGTGCAGGATGTAAGATATTGAAGATAAAATGTAAAAAAATGTAATTACAATATAATAATAAAGCAAATAAAACAAAAAAATAAAGTAAAAAAATACGATAAAGCGGGGAATAAAGCGGGAATAAAATAAATAAAATCAATGTAAAAAAATGTAAAATAAAATTTGAATCATTCAAGTAATAACAATTAAGTAATTAAAGTAATTAAAATAATTAAAACAATAAATTAAAGTAATTAAAATAATAAATTAAAATAATTAAAATAATAAATTATACGAATTCAAATAAGGAATTCAAAAATGGAAGATAAAAAAATAAAAAAAACAGCAATAATAGAATCAAATGAATATCAGAATACGGTCAGAAATATTGTTTATCTTAAATCCGTCGGGCTTCATTCTGGAAAAGACGTGTCAATCATTATTAAACCGGCGCCTGCAGACAGCGGGATTACTTTCATAAGAAAAGACCTGCCGTCGCCTGTTCTAATTAAGGCCAATTCTCAGAATATCTGTTCTACCAATCTAAGAACAAGCGTCGGCAAGAACGGGGTTTGCATATCCACTGTCGAGCATCTAATGTCTGCGTTATGGGGAACAGGCATCGACAGCGCTGTTGTAGAGGTTTACGGCGAGGAGATACCGGCTCTTGACGGAAGCGCAAAGATATATTATGAAGCAATCAACGAAAGCGGGCTCAAAAGATTGAAATCGAAAAGAAAATATCTTAAAATATTAGAGCCTATCATAATTACTCCGGCAGACGGTGCAGAGGAAAATAGCTATTCTATTGCCGTTTATCCTGCAGATGACTTTGAAATATCGTATTCAATGAATTTTAATCATCCCTTTGTAGGTTCGGGGTTATTTGAATCAAAGATAAATACGGCTAATTTTTATACCGAAATTTCTAAGGCAAGGACATTCGGATTTCTAAAAGAAGTCGAACTCTTGAAAAAAAACGGTCTTGCTTTGGGAGGGAGTTTAGACAATGCTCTTGTGTTAAACGAAACAGGCGTTTTAAATAAAGAAGGGCTGAGATACAAAGACGAATTTATAAGACATAAGGTATTAGATTTAATCGGCGACCTTTATTTGTCGGGATATAGAATTAAAGGAAGGGTGATGGCAAAAAAAACAGGTCACGATATGAACGCAAAACTCGTAAAAGCAATAGACGACAATAAACCGGAACTGCATTTGAATAAAAATAACAAGAGCATCGCCGCAGACAGCGGCAGCGGCAAAGTCCGGGCATACGGAAAAGCGTATCAGATGGAAGATTTACTGGTAAATTGTTAGCCGGTTAGCTGAACAGTCTGCAGTTTGTTAAATTGTATGAAAATGTTTAAATTTATTTAACTTGAAACATTATTATATTATATTGTATTATAATGTTATATAATGAATTTTTATTTTTAAGTTGTAAATTATTAAATTATGACTTAATATATTATATATATTTAATTATGCAAAAATGCCGATAGCGACAGCTTGATATTTTATATAAATTTCTAAACTTTTTATGTAAATACATTTATATTAATATATTTTACGTAAATATATTAATTTATTAGATATTTTCGTAAGTTGGGCAATTTTGCTGCATATTTTTTAAAAATACTTGACATTTAATTAATGTCGTGATAAAAATTATATTTAAACGAAAGAGCATTTTACCGTTCATCTAATTAATACGATTAATTCAAAAAAGTTTATTAAAATTTTTTAAAATTTAAAATCAAAAACGGAGGTAAAGATGAGAAGCAAATCGATTTTGTCGGCGGCGTTTATTGTTGCGTTAGCCGGCTTTCTAGCTATGACGCTATCCATGATGATGGCTACGCCTTCTTTTGCCGCTTCACAGGCAAATAGGGCAGGGGTTTCGTTATCGTTAAACGGTCAATATCTTGCCATTGGCGAGTGGGCGGAGAATCAGGCTCAGGCGTTTGAAGCTAACACGAGCCCTAATAAAAATACCTATGAGGCATTTTTACAGAGATTAAGATTGAACTCAACGGTAAGCTATGACAAATTATCTCACGGCATGCCGCTTGCAATGCTGGCAGTTCAAATGGACTTGACTAATTCTTACAACGGTATAACAGATGGTTACGGCACCAACGGCTATTATATGTTGGGCGGAACTCCTGCTCCTACCGGTTTTAACAACGATTTTAACACTTTTGGCTTGAGACAGGCATACATCAGATTAATCACTCCGATAGGCGCGATTATGTTCGGCAGAATGCCGGTCAAATTTGGTCTCGGCGTCGCAGTCAACACAAATGCGGACGGTCTTGGCGATTTCATTCCGTTAGGCAATATCGGAATTTTCGCAGGAACATTGTTCGGCAGCGAAGTCAGCGCGTATGATACATTAGGCCCATGTGCTACTTCAACTAACCCTACTACTGATTGTGCTTTGCCCGGGACTACAGAAGGATATTATCCCCCGGCAAATGAAGGATATACGCATATTCAGATGGGAACGATACCGACTCTAGAGGTCATGACTTTAAAACCTGTTAATAACGTTAGCTACAGCGCATGGCTTACGGAAGCGCATTTAAACCAGTTTGAAGCAGGCTTGTCAAGTGCAAAAACTGCATATACTGGAGGTACAAATTCTGGAACTTATAGTGCAACTAGCAATATAAGTTCAGTTGCTCCTACCGCTAATATTACTTTTGGCGGCATAAGCGTAAAATACTCAAAAGCAGGAACAAAGTTCGGATTAGAAGCAGATTATTTCAGAGGTAGAATTGTTGCATCAAATCAGGCAATTAGCTATATAAGCGATTATGGAATGTCTAATTTAGCTCAACTTAATGAGTATTTAGTGCAAACTACCGGACAGGGGGTATTGCCTGTTAATCCAAACGGCAATAACCAATATAACGGAATTAATTCATACGACGTATATTTAACCGGTTCTACAATGCTTCCTATCGCTACGCCGATGTCTTTAGGCTTAAAATTTGGCGTGGGTGCTCCGATAGCAAGCGGCGACTATAATTTTACCTACTATTCCACAATTCAGAATACAAAGACGTTATTCGGTGATGTTATAGGTTCTTCATGGCAGCCGATTCAGTTTAATGCCCCTGGCAATAGTTATATTTACGGCGGCGCAGCCGGCGAATCGGTCGGACCTAATCTTGCCGATAAATATGTAATTATGGTTGACGCAAGGGAATATTTACCGTCAAGCAATACCTTGAAAGAATCTTTAATTCATGCGGCATGGCTTCATGATACAATAAGTGGACAGCCTGTATTCGGCGGTTCAGATATCGGAACTGAATTTGACCTTAACTTTACGCATCACTTTACAAAAACATTAGCATGGCAGGCATGGGGTTCCTATGTATGGACAGGTGCAGGTGTTGAGTCTGCTACATATTCTCCAAATGGAACATTCGCCGGTGCTGAAACGAAAGATATAACTGCTCTTGGAAGCGATATTTCGTGGAACTTCTAGTACTAAGGTAGCTGTTTAAATATCTTTTGGATATATATCTTTTAGATATAAACTATAAAAAAACCCCGAAGTTATTAGCTTCGGGGTTTTTTATTTATTTTATTTATTTTATTTATTTATTTATTTATTTATTTATTTATTTTAGTTAGTTAGTTAATTAACTAGATATCTTATTTATTTATTACCATCTATTATCATCCCTTTATTATTATCTCCTCGTTCATCACGATAATATTCCATTTACTTACGACTAATTCCGTGTGTTTACTTAATTTAATTAAGTGTGTTTACTTAATTTAATTAAATTACAACAATGAATTAACATGTTTGTATTTGTAATCTTTAAGCCATAATTCTTCCTTTTATCAGAAATACGAATAAATTATTAATAGAACACTGCTTAACTCTGCATTTATTAAGCTATGATATAATCAGTTAAAAACTGTAACAAAAATTTAACATAAATGTAACAAAACTGTAACAATAAATTTGATATGATAACTTTAATAAATTATTATTAATAAATTATTAAGCACAATATTGATTAATTAAAAATTAAGTACCTTGTTTAACTATTTCATTAAGAGGAGATTAAATTGAAGAGATTTCAATTAACAAAAAAGAAAGCTTATGTACTTTATGCGGCAATGTTTATTATTATGATAACCGCTGCTTTGACAGGATGCGCAAAAAGCAAACCGGCGCCTTCCGCAAAATCTGTATCAAGTGTCCCTTCCGGAACAATTACGATTTCAGGTTCAACGATGCTGTATCCGTTAAACAGCGTGTGGGCGGTGCAGTATCATAAAATCCATCCAAACGTTACAGTTTCTGTTGCCGGTACCGGTTCCGGTTTCGGAATATCAAATGCTGCAGACGGCAATATTACAATAGGCGCTTCCGATGCGTATCTTACTAAAGCCTTTAAAAAAAGATATTCCGATTTAGTCAATGTTCCGGTTGCCCTTGACGATGCACAAGTAATTTATAACATTCCGGGCATACCTAAAAAGGTAAATCTTAAAATGACGCCTAAGTTGGTAGCCGATATTTATCTTGGTAAAATTAATAATTGGGATAACCCGTTACTTAAAAAACTAAATCCAAAGTATAAATTTCCTAATCTTCACATCTTTGTCGTTCATAGAGCCGATGCAAGCGGAACGACTTTTGACTTTACAAGCCTTTTGACGGATACATCAAAAACTTGGGCAAAGAAAGTAGGCAGAAGTTTATCTCCAAGCTGGCCGACCGGAAGCGGTTATCTTGGCAGCGATGCCGTCGTATCCGCAGTTAGAAGCACAAAAGGCGCTATAGGTTACGTCGGACTCGGATGGATTTTAGAATATCATCTTTCAAGTGCTGCCATGCTTAATAAAGCCGGCAATTATATCGTCGGTTCTGTTAAAACAATTGCGGCAGCGGGTAATTCAGCCCTTAAAAGCGGCAGTTTCCCAGCCGATTTTGACAGGTCTTTAGTCTGGAACGTAAGCGCAAAAAATGCATATCCGGATTCTAATTTTGAGTTCTGGATGCTCAGAAAAAAACAGAGCAACCCAAATACCACAAAAATAATTAAAAATCTTGTAAATTGGGCTTTGGGACCGGGACAGGATTCTAAATACACTGTAAAAACAGGGTTTGCCCCTCTGCCAAAATCTGTAATGGGCAACGTTAAGAAATTGCTTTCACAGGTAAAATAATAAAATTAAATAATAAATTAGACCATAAATTTGATTATAGAGATTATGGCTTATATTGCCGACCTAAACAAGCAATAAGCAGTTTAGCCGTCTAATTTGCGGCAATAATTCTAATAAAATTTTTAAAAGCAAATGTAAGTAGTTGCTTAAATAGAAAAACATTGTGCAAAATACCCCTTTTTTATAAATACATATAAATTAGGGGTATTTTAGTTATTTCTTTTTTGAGTTTAAATCGCCTTCATCTGTTAATAATGTCAGTTTATATTTTATAGTTAATTATAATTAGCTATATTTGTTTATAATATAAATTTTAAATCTGCTAAAAATTTTATATTATAAATCTATATACCTATATACATATATATTTATTAGTATGTCGCTGCATTTTTATATATTATTTTGCATTAATTATATGATTTTATATGTTTGCATCTTAATGTTTAAAAAATTCTTGAAATATGTTCTAATAAAATCTATAATTTAAAAATGGCAAAACTAAATCTGAATTTAAAACTAAAATATAAAGATGATTTATTCAAATTTATTCTTTCTATTTTTATTTTTGGAATAATATTAATTTTTATTACAGTTGTAGCTATTATATTATATTACAGCTATCCTGCAGTCAGCCGCTTTGGAGCAGCATTTTTGTGGACAAAAGAATGGAATCCGCCCAAAGAGATTTTCGGAGCCGCCACATTCATTGCGGGAACATTTATGGTAACGATTATTGCTTTAATGTTTGCGATACCCTTAAGCCTTGGAATAGGTATTTTTCTTGAGGAATACTGCCCAAAATTTTTAAAAGGTTTTTTTACTATTATTATTGAGATTTTAGCTGGTATTCCAAGCGTTATTTTTGGTGTTTGGGGCGTGCTTACTATTGTGCCCTGGCTAAGGATAAATATTGAGCCTTTTTTTGAAGCGCATTTTTCCAATATCCCGTTTTTAAAAGTTACCGAGAATATCGGATACGGCATATTAGCAGCCTCTATAGTTGTGGCTTTTATGGTGGTGCCTATTATAGCGTCCATTACTAAAGACGCGCTCGCTGCCGTTCCTAAAATAACAAAAGACGGCGCACTGGCTATGGGCGCTACGAGACTTGATGTTATTAAAGACGTATCTTTGCCTTTTTCATATAGAGGCATATACGGAGGCATAATATTAGGATTTGGCAGAGCAGTCGGCGAAACGATAGCAGTGGTATTGCTTATCGGAAATCAAGCTATAATTCCAAAATCCATATTTGGCGTAGGATACACTATCTCTGCCCTGCTTGCCAATACCTTTACGTTTGCCGTAATAAGTCCAATTTACGCGTCAAGCGAGGTAGAGCTTGCATTGATACTGCTTTTAATTAGTCTTATCGTAAATCTAATCGGCAGAAATGTTTTACAGAAGGTTATCGGCGGAAAACTTTCCAGAACTCAATTCGGCGGCGGTTGATTTCAATTAATTTAATAACTGCAAAATATGATAAAATATGACAGAAAAAGAAAACAATAAAAAGGCGGAAGACGCAGGAAATTATTTTCCCGTAAATAAGTCTTATATCAAAAGGAAAAAAATATATAACAGAATAGCTTATGCATCTGCGGCGTTTGCTTTTACAATAGGGGCTTTTCCTGTTTTTCACATAATTTACAGCGCTCTTATCATTGGATATAAATATCTTAACTGGAGTTTTGTTTCCACGCTCCCGTCAGGTTTTCCGATAGGGGCAAAAGGCGGAATTTTAAATGCAATTATAGGTGATTTATATCTTGTTATAATAGCTTCTTGTCTTGCGGTCCCGCTTGGAATCGGTTCTGGGTTATATTTATCGCTTTTCGGCAAAAAAAGAACTAACAGCATTATAAGACTTTTAAATGAACTTATGATAGGAATACCGTCCGTAGTTTGGGGAATAATGGGTTTTTATATTTTTTCCACGAATGCCGGATTGGGATTTCATTTTGGATTTTCGGCGCTTGCCGCCGGACTTACTTTAGGTTTTATAATGACGCCTATCGTAACGCTTTTAACGGAACAGGCGGTTAATCGTATTCCGGCGTCTTATATAGAGGGCGCGCTGGCAATTGGAGCTACAAAATGGCAGGCGACCAAGTCTGTAATAGTTAAAGCGGCTATGGGCGGCATATTTACTGCCGTGCTTCTCGGCGTTCTTAATATTATCGGACAAACCGCTCCGCTGCTTTTTACCAATTATTATAATACGGGTATGCCTACAGGGATTACAGGTCCCGGAGGAGCGGTAGGAGACATGGCGATGCTTATTTTTATTTATATTCATGAACCGTCCCGTATTCTGCATTATAAAGCAGAAGCGGCATCGGTTGTTTTGCTGTTTTTTGTCTTTGCGCTTGATATCGGAATGAGGCTTATAAGCTGGATTACAGTGAAGATTTTTGAAATGCTGTAGCGCTGCAGATGCAGCTATCCGTGTTCAAAATATTAACAAACAATATAAAATCAATAGAAATAAAAACAATATAAAGCTAATATCAACATAAAAAAAGATAAAATTAATATAAATAAATAAAAAAATAAGATTAATATAAATAAAAACAATATAAAGCTAATATCAACATAAAAAAAGATAAAATTAATATAAATAAATAAAAAAATAAGATTAATATAAATACAAACTATATAAAGTTGATATCAACATAAAAAAGATAAAATCAATACAAATATAAACAATATAAAGTTGATATCAACATAAAAAAGATAAAATCAATACAAATACAAACAATATAAAGTTAATATAAATATAAAAAGGTTGTATAATGGCAGAAATTGATAACAACGACAGCGGCAATACTAATATTTATAAGATAGACAAGAACAATATAGATAATGCGGTAGATAATATTAAAGAAGAAATTAAGATAGAAGTGAAAAACCTTAACTTTTATTATGGAGACTATCATCTTCTAAAGGATATTAATTTATTTTTCAAAAAAAATTCCGTATGTACAATATTAGGTCCTTCAGGCTGCGGAAAATCTTCTTTTTTAAGAACGCTTAATAGAATGAACGATTATACCGAAGGCTCAAAGCTTAAAGGAGAAGTTCTGTTAGACGGAAAAAATATATACGGCAAGTCGATTGACGTTGTGGAACTTAGGAGAAATGTGGGAATGGTTTTTCAGAACCCAAATCCGTTTCCGAAAACTATATTTGAAAATGTAGCTTTTGGATTAAAAATACACGGCATAAAAAATAAACAATTTATTACCGAAAGGGTTGAGAAATGTCTAAAATATGCAGGATTGTTCGATGAAGTAAAAGACAAACTTCATAAAAACGCTTTTTCACTTTCAGGCGGACAGCAGCAAAGATTGTGCATTGCGAGGGCAATTGCAACAAATCCGTCCGTGCTGCTTATGGATGAGCCTACCGCTTATTTAGACCCTGCGTCTACCGCAATTATACTGGATTTGATTGCAAATTTTAAAAAATTTTATACTATAATAATTGTGAGCCATAATATTCAGCAGGCAGGCAGAATATCTGATTATAGCGGATTTTTTCTAAACGGGGAACTTATAGAATTTAGTAAATCAGGAGATTTTTTTACCAGACCGAAAGATAAGAGAACGGAAAATTTTATTACAAACAGGTTTTAATTTTATAATATTTATTTTATTTTATTCTATTTTATTTTAGTTTATTTTAAACTATTTTATTTTAGTCTATTTTATTTTATCTATTTTAGTTTATTTTATTCTATTTTTTTATTCTATCTATTTTATTTTATTTTGTTTTTTTTGATATTATCCCGTTAATCTTATCTTATTTACATATTAATTTTATCAGAGGTTATACTTTATGAATATTCTTGATAGAGAGCTCATAAATTTAAAGAGAAGCATAGTAGATATGAGCGAATTAGTTAACAGCCAGTTAGAGAGAGCAACAAAATTTTTGTTTGGAAAAGACAGGTCTATAGCCGAACTCGCCATAAAGAATGATTTGCAGATTAATTCAATGGAAGTCAATATAAATGAAAATTGCATAAGACTCTTGGCGCTGTATCAGCCTGAAGCGGCAGACCTTATGTTTATTACTACGTCGATGAAAATTATTACCGACCTTGAAAGAATGGGGGATTTATGCGCTTCTATCTGTCAGATAGGATTAAAATTAACGGACGGAGAATCTTCTTCCGAAGAATTTAAGTGCATATATTCATATTTTAAAGATGTCGCCGACAGGGGCGATGAAATGCTCAAACTTGCCATTAAAATGTATGCGGACGGCGTACGGGAAAACGTGGAACTTAAAGATATTATAATAAAAGACGAAAATGTAATTGACGTTCTTTCCCACAAAATTATTGTAGATATTATTAATAATTCAATTAAAAACTTTAATTCATTAGAAAACAATATTACTTATATATTCATTGCAAGAAAATATGAAAGATTTGCCGACCATGCGCAGAAAATTATGGAGCTTTTATTATATATGGAATTAGGTAAAACTCTAAGGAATCTTCCGGAATTTTAGAAATACCCTGCGAAATTCTTAACTTTTCAAAGCAGAGACGTTCGCTTTAACTTAACGTTCGGCATAACAAGCAACGCAGTCTGCTAATTATATTTAAAAATTAATATATTATTTAAAATTTAGATTGTCGGATATAATCGAATTACTCATATAGTAAAAAAATAAATGAAAAAAAATAGATGAAAGAGCTTTTAAACGCATTTAAAAGAAATAAATTGGCTTTAGTTTCGCTTTTATTTATTTTATTAGTTATATTTGCCGCTATTTTCGCTCCTTATATATCGCCTTATAATCCTGATAAAATAAATGTAAATGCTATACTGCAGCCGCCCAGCTTTGCTCACTGGCTTGGCACAGACCAGCTTGGACGGGATGTTTTTTCCAGACTTATATACGGCAGCAGAATTTCAATAGAAGTCGGTTTTATAGCGGTTTCCATTTCATTATTTATCGGAGTCGTCATAGGCGCATTTTCCGGATATTATAGCGGATTGATAGACAGCCTGCTAATGAGGTTTGTTGATATAATGCTGACGTTTCCTTCGTTTTTTCTTATCCTTGCTATAAGCGCTATATTAAAACCTTCTATCATAAATATTATGATAATTATCGGATTAACTTCATGGATGGGTGTAGCAAGAATAGTAAGGGCGGAATTTGTACAAAATAGGCAAAAAGATTATGTTCTTGCCGCAAAAGCTTCGGGCGCTTCAGATTTATACATTATTTTTTCTGAGATTTTACCGAACTGCATTGCTCCGATATTGGTTTCTGCGACGTTAGGCATAGCAGGGGCTATTTTAATTCAGGCATCTTTAGCTTTTTTAGGTATAGGAATTATGCCCCCGACCGCAAGCTGGGGAGGTATGCTTTCGCGGGGAAAAACATATATAATGATTGCTTGGTGGCTTACGTTGTTTCCTGGGCTTGCTATATTAATGACGGTATTGAGTTTTAATCTTATCGGCGAAGCGGTGAGAGATGCCCTTGACCCGAAAGTGAACAGAAGTCTTAGATAAATCCGTTACCATCTTCGTATCAGGATGGTTAAGCGTATATCCGAAAGTAAACAGAAGTCTAAGATAAAATCAATTGAATCTAAATTAAATTCAATTAAATCTAAATTAAATCTAAATTAAATTCAATTAAATCTGACTGACTGATTATATTTTTTATGGCTGTTTATATACTTAAAAGGTTAATTTTTATGCTGCCTATTTTGATAGGCATAACCCTGATATCTTTTTTTGTTATTCATCTTGCTCCGGGTAATCCGCTGACCGAGCAGCTCGGCTTAAATCCTAAGGTATCGATGGGCGCGAGGCTTCAGCTTGCAAAATTGTACGGGTTAAACAAGCCTTTAATATCCCAATATATCAGCTGGATTAAAAGAATAGCGACGCTGAATTTCGGGAGGTCTTTTACCGCCGACCATGAACCGGTCATTAAGGAAATATCAAGAACGATAGGTATAACTATATTGATAAATTCTCTTGCACTTATTTTTATTTTTATATTTTCTATTCCAATCGGCGCTATTTCTGCGGTAAAACAAAATTCGCTTTTTGATAAAATATCTACGGTCATAGTATTTATTGGTTTTGCAGCCCCTTCATTCTGGGTAGCCCTTCTCCTTATAATTTTTTTTGGAATTAATTTGCACTGGCTGCCTATCGGTGGAATTACTTCATTAAATTACAGATTTTTATCTCCGGCGGGAAAAATAATAAATATATCTAAGCATTTGCTTATGCCTGTTTTTGTAGCAGGTTTTGGAGGTATAGCCGGACTTTCTAGATATTTAAGGGGTAACATGCTGGAAGTTTATAAAAGCGAATACATAACGACGGCAAGAGCTAAAGGGCTCAAAGAATATGTCGTAATATACAAACATGCTTTAAAAAATGCCTTAATACCTTTTATAACTATTTTAGGTTTGAGCGTGCCCGGACTTATAGGAGGAAGCGTTATTATAGAAACTATTTTTGATATAAACGGCATGGGCAGACTTTTTTATCAGAGCGTTTTAGCGCGGGATTATCCGACTATAATGGGTATACTTGTTATAGGAGCCGTTCTTACCCTGCTCGGAAATTTAATAGCGGATGTCGCCTATGCCGTAGTTGACCCAAGACTAAGGAAATAATATATCGCAGCAAGTTTTTTATGAAATGCCGAATTAATTAATAATTGAATAGGTTCATGAAATGATATATAATTTAAATATACGAACAAATAAACAAATAATAATAGTTAGGCAGGAAGCCTGTCGGTTTACTGATAGGCAGTTCACGGCTCTAACTTCCTGTTAAACTTTTAAATTATGCCGTCTTCTGCCGTCTGTTTTAACCAAGAAGCTCACATCCCTAAAGGCAGTATAGCGGGTGCTTAACTTAAAAGAAATAACGGCAGGGTTATAATTTATATATAAAATATTGTTTAAAAAATGGCAAAAAATGGCGCCGCTTTCGACTTAACAATTAAAAAAAAGGAATTCAAAATGTATAAAAAAATATTGATTTTATCTGCTATTTTGGCTGTTTCCGCCCTTGCGCTTTCGGGATGCGCTACCACGCGCAATATACAGGGCAGACCTATAATGTCTTCTTCCGTTAATAAAATAATTAATGGAGTTACTACAAAAAGAGAAATTCTTTCTATGTACGGACCGCCTTTATCTATTTCAAAAAATATTCTTAAACCAGGCATTGAAACCTATAAGTATAGATTCAGATATAAAAAATATGTTCATATGGGAGACGAAATACTTACATCTGCCACAAGAAAATTAACCGAAAAGCTGAATATAACTTTTAAGCATGATATTGTTATCGCTCATAGCTTTAATACTCAGGGCAATATTTCACTGAAAAGGATACTAAGGAAGAAAAATAAATCCGGCGTTCAATCCCAAAATAACGCCGGCAGTTATTGAGCCGCTATTATATAATTATGTTTAATAAAATAATAACCGTACGCAATACCGTATTATATTATAAATAATATAATATATACCGCAAATAAATGAACTATAAAAAATAAAACGGGTCGAGCTATTTATGAAAATGAAAATTAAATTTACAAAATTAGAGGGAGCGGGCAATGATTATATCTACATCGACGCTATTAATGATTTGCCTGAAAGTTTAGCCGATAATTCAAATTTCTACAGAGAGTTGGCTATTAAAATCAGCGACAGACATTTCGGGGTCGGTTCGGACGGCGTAATTGCTATACTTCCATCGAATATTAACGGGAAAAATGCTGATTTCAGAATGAGAATGTTTAATGCCGACGGTTCTGAAGGAGAAATGTGCGGAAACGGTATAAGGTGTTTTGCAAAATATGTTTACGACCATAAACTTATTTCAGAAAATTCGATAAAGATAAATACGCTTGCAGGAATCAAAACCGTTCGGGTTTTTACCGGCAGCAGCGGAAACGGTAATTCAAACAGCGCAGATTTGGTTGAATATGCCTCAGTTGAAATGGGAAAACCTGAATTTGAAAGCGCTAAAATTCCCGTCGCTCTTGACAAACCGGAAGTAATTGACGAGATTATCAATGCCGGAGACTTAGAATTTAGAATTAATTGCGTCTCAATGGGTAATCCTCATTGCGTAATATTCGTAAACGACGTCGATAATTTTAATGTAGGATATTATGGTCCTCTTATAGAAAATAACGCTTTATTTCCTAAAAGAATAAATGTTGAATTTACGGAGATTATTTCTAATGAATCCGTAAAAGTAAGAACGTGGGAACGAGGTTCAGGCGAAACATTAGCATGCGGAACAGGCGCATGCGCGGTTTACAGCGTTATGAAAAAGACTATAGGTATAAATTGCGCCGGAAGTATTAACAATAATAATAGCGGCAGCATTAATAATAGCGGCAGTAATAATGCAGAGTCGCTGACTGTAATTCTTCGCGGCGGTGTTTTGCAGATTACAGGCGATATAAATAAATCGATATTAATGATGGGACCGGCTAAAGAAGTTTTTTCAGGCTATTATGATTTTGAATTTTAAACTTTAAATTATAATATTTGCATATGCCAATATTATATTGACCAAAAATGGTAATTGGCAATTCAATTGCAATTATAAATATAATTATAGTATTACGGTATGAATAAGCTGCGTATTTTGCGTAATTTTAAAAGTAGACTGATTTTTCTTATAATGGTGAGCGTTGCGCACTTTCTGCTTTCCGCCGTTTTATTAAGACAGGCATCGTCTTATCCCGTTAGCTCAATATCCCAAAATTCAAGCTCTCCGTCAATCTTGGAAAAACTTTCGGCGTATAAATTCAGGCTTGCTAAAATTATTAAACAGAAAGAAAATAATAAGAAAGCAAATTATATAAAAGAAAATAATAAGAAAGCAAATTATATAAAAGAAAATAATAAGAAAGCAAATTATAAGAAAGAAAATACAAACATAGATATAATTAGAAAACATCATAAGAATTTGAAAATTTTTAAAAAAGGATACAAGTTTTACAGAAGTAGAAACTATAAGAAAGCAGCCGGTTTTCTCTGGCTTTATACCGATAAAAAAGGCAAGTTTCTTTATGATTATTCTTTATACTATCAGGGAGTATGTTTTATAAAAACACGCAGTTATAATAAAGCGGATTTTGTCCTTTCTAAATTAGTCATGGATTACCCGCATTTTATTTTCTACAAAAATGCAATTTTTTATCTTGCCCTTGCCATGTATAAAACGAGCTATTATAACGATGCCGCTTATAATTTTAAACGTTTGCTAAGAATTACGAAAGATAACCGTATAAGACCATATAGCTATGAAAAAATTGCTCATATTGAGCTGATTAGACATAGATATAAAGAAGCAGAAACTGCTCTTGCTAAAATTTACGTCGATTATCCATACTATTACAAAACGCATCATGTTTTTAATTTATTAACAAAAATAAAAGGTTTGAAAAAAAATGGCGAATATGGATATGGCGGATTTGCTCTGACGCAAAATCAGAAAGTTAAACGCGCTCTTAATTTATACTACGATTCTTATTTTAAAGAATCCGAACAGACCATTGCGAATATCAAAGGGAACAGAGCCGAAATAATAAGGCTCAAGGATATGCTTAAACTTAAAAGCCCACAATTTTTAAATCAGTTGGCATTATTTAAATCGGATATAAAAGCGGAGATAAAGAAATTTAAATCCATAAATGAGAATAAACGCAGCGCTAAGATTAAAGCAGAATCTAAAGTTCAAACCGCAGCCGGCCCGAAATATAATGTTAAATCTGAATCGGCTAACGGATATTCCAAAACAAGCATTAGAAACAAAACTCGTAAAGTTAAAGTCAAAGCCAAAGTTAAAGCCAAAGTTAAAGCCAAAGTTAAAGCCAAAGTTAAAGTTAAAGTTAAAGTTAAAGCCGTTAAATATAAATATAGCAATAATCCGCAAAAAACTAATTCTTACGATAGAAATCTTTTTAAATATCTTCATGAAATACGATATCTAAAAGCCGACTATTTTTATTTGAATGCAAATTATAATAGTACCGTTAAATATTTAAATAAAATATTTTATAGATATGGATATTTAAATAAAAAAGAGACTGATATATATCAGGATGTAGTGTGGCAGAGAGTATTAAATAATCTTAAGCAGAATGAACTTGTCGAGGCTAAAAAGAAATTGCTCCAATTGATTAAGATATCTCCAAAATCTTCAAATTATTCAAGATATCTTTTCTGGTACGGAATTGATTTAAAAAAATTAGGTCTAACCTCGCATGCAAATTTTTATTTTGAAATGGCAAATGCGGTAGCGCCTTTGTCTTATTATGGAATTATGTCGGGGGTTGAACTTGGTCATATTTTAAATTTTGAAAAGACGCATTTTAAATTTAAACCGGCTGCTCTAAAGTCGGGATATTTAAAGTTAAAAAATAAAAGCAGCGGTTCAGATTATATCGATTATGCCGACAATGAAATAGAAAATAAATTAAAAACTTTTTTAAGATTAAATTTATTTGCTCTTGCTCAATATAAATTAAATGAGGTTTTAAAATATAATCAAGTAAAAAATAATAAATATTTTATACTAAAGCTTATAAATCTTTTTAGCAGATATAAAGATTACAGGGATGCCGCTTCTTTGAGCGAACTGTTGATTAAAAATAAATTTTTAAGCAGGAAATATCTATATTTTTTATACCCCAGACCTTATTACGGCTATGCCGAAAAATATTCGGTTAGATATAATGTTCCGGTAAATCTGATATATTCTATTATGAGGCAGGAAAGCCTTTTTGATCCGGTATGCTCTTCCGGAGCAGGAGCTATAGGTCTTATGCAGATAATATCTCCGACCGGATATTATATAGCAAATAAGGTCGGATGTACCTATTTTAACCCAAATTATTTATATCAAAGCAGTTTAAATATTAAGTTTGGTTCATATTATCTCAGCTCTTTGCTGAATGAATTTTCAAGGAAAAAGTATCTCGCGATAGCTTCTTATAATGCAGGTCCCGGCGCCGTCAGCTATTGGGAAAATAATAATCTGAGCGACGAGAATAGGCTGCTTTTTATAGAGAATATTCCGTATAATCAGACCAGAAATTATGTTAAAATGGTTTTAAGGAATTACTATGTATACAATGCATTGTATAAGAAATAAATAATACTTTTATATCATCCGCACTCCTTTCATTGTAACTTTTAAAAAGCATTGTATAAGAAATAAATAATACTTTTATATATATTACATATATAATATGGATATTAAAAAACGAATTAACGAATTAACGGATGAAGTTAATTATCATAATTATTTATATTATGTTTTAGAAGACCCCGTCATATCAGATTTTGAATTTGATAAACTTTTAAAGGAATTGTCTGTTCTGGAGGAAAAATATCCAGAATATGCAAGAGCCGATTCTCCGACTAAAAGGGTAGGCGGAGAGCCCGTCGATAAATTTTCTCAAATAACACACCATATTCCAATGCTTTCATTGGATAATACCTATTCAAAAGATGATGTGATAGAGTTTGACCGGAAGGTCAAAAGGTTTCTGAATTTTCCGGCAGATAAAGACATTGAATACGAATGCGAATTGAAATTTGACGGGCTTGCAATCGAACTCATTTATGAAGACGGTTTATTTACCGTCGGTTCTACGAGGGGAGACGGCGTAACCGGAGAAGATGTTACCAAAAATCTTAAAACTATCAAAACGATACCGCTAAAACTGCTCAATATAGAAGACGTTGAGCAGGCGCGCCAAGCCGGGCAGACCGGGCAAAAACGGCAAGAAATATATAAAATGAATAAACCGTTGAAATACATTGAAGTCAGAGGCGAAGTTTTAATGGATAAAAAAGCTTTTAAAAAACTTAACGAACAGCGGCTTAAAGATAATATGCCGTTGTTTGCGAACCCGCGCAATGCGGCGGCAGGCAGCATAAGGCAGTTAGATTCAAAAATAACCTCTGAAAGAAATTTAGTAATGTTTGCCTACGGTATTGGCGAATACTCTGAAGAACTGAAATTCTCTACGCAGTTTGAGCTTATGCAGAAATTAAAACTGTTAGGTTTTAACATAAACAAAGAAACTAAAATTGCCAAAAACATAAACGAGGCGCTGGATTATTACGAAGATATAGCGGCAAGAAGAGAATCTTTTTCTTTTGATATAGACGGCGTCGTCATAAAACTCAACGACATTAAATTTCAGGAAAAATTAGGCGAACTGTCCAAAACTCCAAGGTGGGCTACCGCCTATAAATTTCTTGCAAAACAAGCTACTACGGTTATTAAAGATATCATAGTATCTGTCGGCAGAACAGGCGTTTTGACGCCGGTCGCAGTTTTGAATCCCGTTATTGTAGGCGGCGTCGAGGTTCAGCGGGCGACCCTTCATAATCAGGACGAAATTGTCAGAAAAAATATTAATATAGGCGATACCGTGTTAGTTGAACGTTCCGGCGATGTTATTCCGGAAGTTGTAAAAGTGGTGAAAAAAGCCGGCATCGTCGATTCTAAAGATTCTGATTACAAGAGCGGCGAGGACATCGGCGGCAGAGGAGACTATTTTAAAATCCCGAATATTTGCCCTTGCTGCGGTTCCGTAACGGTAATTGACGGGGCGGCGATAAGATGCGTAAACGAACTTGCCTGCCCATGCCAGATAAAAGCATCCATTGTTCATTTTGCTTCAAAAAGAGCCATGGATATCGACGGCTTAGGAGAAATGCTTGTAGATAAATTTGTAGAAAATAAATTAATAAAGACGGTAGCCGATATTTATTACTTGCATTTTGAAAAGGAAAATATTGAAAAATTGGAGGGCTTCGGTAAAAAATCAATTGAAAATCTGCTGAATTCTATTGAAAAATCTAAAAATATAGCTTATGATAGATTTATATTCGCTTTAGGTATAAGACATGTAGGAGAATATGTTGCATTTCTGCTTATCAAATATTTTAAAGATATAGAAGGCATTAAAAACGCTTCCATAGAAGATTTAAATTCTAAATTTGGGATAGGCGAAGAAATAGCAAAGTCTATTTATAATTTTTTCAGATTAAAATCAAATTTAGATGTAATTAGCAAATTGTTTGCTGCGGGAGTCAATCCGCATACGGTAATTTCTGAAAAAATAGGACAGGGTAATGTTTCGCCGTTATACGGAAAGCATTTTCTATTTACGGGAACATTAAAAAATTTTAACAGGGATGCTGCCGAAAATATAATTAAAGAAAAAGGAGCTATTGCCGAAAAAACCGTCAAAAAGAGTTTAGATTATGTCGTGGTAGGCGAAGAACCGGGTTCGAAATATGCTAAGGCTATTAAATCAGGCCTTAAAATCATCAGCGAAGATGAGTTTATAAAACTTTTAAATGAATAATTTATTACGTATATAATATATTTAATATAAAAGAGGTATGCCGTTTATGAGTAATTTTACAAAAAATTTGAATCATATTAATCATCAGTCTGCTCGTCATCAATCTAATGAGCAGTTTAAAACAAGAAAAAGTTTATCTATTGCCGGCGTTATGAAAGATCG
>JAKAQK010000015.1 GCA_021822625.1 bacterium
TATAACTTATCTGCTTAATACGGATAAAACGGCTGCTAATATTATCAAGGCGCCTCCGGAAGGTCTTTTTTTATATTCAATTAAATATAAGCATAAATTTTTTTGTTGATATTTATCATTTATTTATTTATAATTAGTAAATAAAGTTAACCATTACTAAAGTTTTATCTAAAAGTGGGTTTATCCCGCTTTTTTTATTTATGCATGACGATTTATTGAAAAAAATTGACGAACTTGCGGAAGATATTGCGAAATATTATGGCTGCTATATTGTCGGATCTTTATTTGTGTCTTCTCTAAAAAATAGAGGGGTTGCTTTAAGAATTTATGCCGATGCGGAAGGCGGAATAAGTATATCTCAGCTTGCCGATATATCCAAAGAATTAAGCATGGTTTTAGATGTCAAAGAATTAATTGATTTTAGATATAATTTAGAAGTGTCTTCACCGGGTATAGACAGAGTAATTTTTAAAATAAAAGATTATATAAAATTTAAAAATAAACGCGCTAAAATATCTCTGAACGAAAAAATTAACGGAAGATTAAATTTTATAGGGAAAATTATTGATGTTTCAGATTTAATAAACCAAGCCGGCGAAAAAATATCATTGGATTCGCTTGATACAGACTTAAACAATGCCGGACAGAATATTATAAATGCTAATATAAAAATATACGATGAAATCGACGATGAAAATTACGTTATATCTTTTTCAAAAATAAAAAAAGCAAATTTAATAGCAGAAGAAAAATTTTAATTTTATATTTTATATAAGTTAAGGAGTATAATTGTGGCGCAACTTAATACAGAGCATCTTTCTCTAGTTATAGATCAGGTCTCTAAAGATAAAAATATTGACAGGTCTTTAGTTATAGAAGCTGTTGAGCAGGCTATACTTGCGATTGCACGCAGAAACATCGGAAGCGGCTATGATTTAGAGGCTCATTATACTGAAGAGACGGGTGAATTAGAAGTTTTTATGTTTAAAGACGTAGTCGAAGAAGTTAAAAATGACAAAACGGAAATCACATTTGATGATGCTATTAAATACGATGCCGAGACTCATATCGGAGACAGCCTCGGTCTTAGAGTAGAAAAAAATATTTACGGAAGAATAGAAGCTCAGGTTGCCAAACAAATTATATTTCAAAAGATAAAAGAAGTCGAGCATAAAAACATATTTGATGAATTTAATCTCAGAAAAGGCGAAATTGTAAACGGTCTTGTAAGAAAAGTCGAAAAATCAATGATAATTGTAGACCTCGGCAAAACGGAAGCTGTTTTACCGAAGCAAGAGCAAATATTTAGCGAGGTATATAAATCTCACGATAGAATAAGAGCGGTATTATCGGATATCAAAATGGAAAAAGGAGGCCCAAGGCTTATTCTTTCCAGAGCATCCGATGAATTTTTAATAAAACTTTTTGAATCCGAAATACCTGAAATTTATGATGGAATAGTGAAGATAGTGAAGGTTGCAAGAGCTCCCGGTTTCAGGTCTAAAGTTGCAGTTTACAGCAACAGCAGAGATGTTGACCCTATAGGCGCATGCGTTGGAATCAAAGGTTTCAGGATACAAAACATTATCAATGAACTAAGAGGAGAAAAAATAGATATAATTGAATATTCCGATAATCCTGCCAAGCTGGCTTCAAATGCTTTAAGCCCTGCCGAACCGTCAAAGGTTTCGCTAAATAGTCAGGCTAAGGTTATCACGGTAATCGTCCCCGACGATCAGTTATCGCTTGCGATAGGAAGACAAGGACAAAATGTGAGGCTTACGTCAAAATTAACGGACTATAAAATAGATGTCGTTTCCGAATCTAAGTCGGCTAAGAAAGATATAGAAGCGTATAAAATGCTCATGGATATTCCGGGTATGGGCGATATAATGGCAAGGTCGCTTTATCAGAGCGGTTATTCTACCGCTGAAATTATAGCAGGCGCAGATTCTGAAAAGTTGGCGAGTGATTTATCCGTCGATGTTAAAAAAGCGGATAAAATCATTCAATCGGCTCATGATTTACTTAATCGTCTGCAATCAGATTTAGAACTTAAAGAACGGATAAACAAGGAAATTAATTAAACTATGGCAGATAATAACGAAGTAACAAATGAAAGCAATGTGCAAGATTCTTTAAAAACTGAAGAAAGAAGGGTTTCTAAAGGTGTTATAAGAAGAAGGCAGAGTAAAGTTGAATTAGTCAGTGACGATAATTCTAAAAATGATAACTCTAAAAATAAAAGCGAAGAAAGCCTGACATCCGTTATGCCTGCAGAATCGGTATCTTCTCCATCTCAGGCAGAAGTTCATTCTGATACCACGCAAAGCAAAGAAAATCCCGTTAATGGTTCAATTAATATTAATAATGAATTTGTTCAAAACAAATTAGATAAAAATGAAAAAATAAGCGAGTTAAATTTAAAGACTGAAGAAGACAAAAGCGGCTCGGCAGCACAGAATATCGAAAACAACAAGGTCGAAAATGCGGTAAGCGCTGAAAATTTACAAAAGGAAAATAAAGACAATTTAGTTCCGAATGCGAACTTAAAAAAAATAGAAAAGCCTTCCGTTATTCTACCGTTGAATGCAGTTAAGGGTTCGCTTAATAGTTTAAAAGAAGCTGCGGAATTAAATGCGCCGGAAAATAAATCATTAAAGAAAAATGCCGTAAAAAAACAGAATGTAGTTAAACCTAAAAAAAATGAAAAAATAATAGATCTAATCGAAGAAAAAGAATATATAGCTCCAAGAAAACCCAGAAAGAGATTTAAGGCATATAAAGATTTTAATAAACATAGCGAATATAATTCAACGTTAATAACTGAAAAAAAACAATCAAAAAAAGTAATTAAAATAAGCAATGGAATAACCGTCAACGAACTTTCTCAGGCAATAGGCGTTAAAGCTTCCGAAGTTATCAAAAAGCTTTTAGATGTCGATATCATAGCTACAATTAATCAGATAGTAGATATAGATGCAGCTTCGCTTATAACTTCCGAATATGGATATACGGTTGAAAATGTCAGTTTCGATGAAGTAGTTGCGCTTGAAGAAACTCCCGATACTGAAGAGTCCTTAGTTCCGAGAGCTCCGGTAGTAACAGTTATGGGTCATGTTGACCATGGTAAGACTTCTTTGCTGGACGCCATAAGAAAAACAAATGTTACGACTAACGAAGCAGGAGGCATTACTCAGCATATCGGCGCGTATAAAGTGAAAGTAGACGATTCAATGGTTGTTTTTCTTGATACTCCCGGACACGAAGCTTTTACCGAAATGCGTGCCAGAGGAGCAGGCATCACGGATATAGTAATTCTTGTAGTAGCCGCCGATGACGGCGTTATGCCTCAGACTATTGAAGCTATAAATCATGCTAAAGCAGCTAACGTTCCTATAATAGTTGCAATAAACAAGATTGATAAACCGGGTGCTAATCCGGAAAAAATAAAAAACAGTTTAATGGAATACGGTTTAGTTTCTGAAGAATTGGGCGGTTCTACTTTGTTTTCGTTAGTATCGGCAAAAACAGGACAGGGTTTAAAAGAACTTCTCGAACTTATTATACTTCAGGCGGAAATATTAGAGTTAAAAGCTAACCCTAATAAACCGGCAAGAGGAACGGTAATAGAAGCTTCTCTCGATAAAGGAAGAGGTCCTATTGCAACCGTGCTTGTTCAAAGCGGCACATTGCATATTAACGATAGCGCAGTATGCGGTTTATATTTTGTCAAAGTAAGAGCTATGATGGACTATAACGGCAAGAAATTAGAAAAAGCAGGCCCTTCTACTCCTGTGGAAATATTCGGATTAGAAGGCGTTCCCTCACCTGGCGACAGTTTTATAGTTTTAAAAGACGAAAAAGAAGCTAAAAAAATAAGCATAGAAAGACAGTTAAAACGAAGAGAAAGCGAGTATAGGTCGTCAAGCAAAATGACCCTCGAGAGTTTGTATTCTCAAATAAAAGCAGGCGATGTGAAAGAACTTAAATTAATTGTTAAGAGTGACGTGTTTGGTTCTATGGAAGCTCTCATCCAATCTTTTAATAAGCTTTCTACAGATAAAGTTAAGGTTGTAATAATTCATAGCGGCGCTTCCGCTATTACGGAATCAGATATTATGCTTGCAAAAGCAACGGGTTCTATCGTTATAGCTTTTAATGTACGTCCTGAGCCGAAAGCTCTTACTTTAAGCGAAACTGAAAATATAGAGATAAGATATTATAATATCATTTACGATGCGGTAAAAGATATTAAAGATGCAATGGAAGGTCTCCTCGCGCCTATAGAAAAAGAGATTGTGGTAGGAAAAGCGGAAGTAAGAAGCGTATTTAATGTTCCAAAGATAGGCGCTGTCGCAGGATGTATGGTGATATCCGGAGTTGTCAAAAGAGCGGCGGGAGCAAGGCTCTTGAGAGATAATGTAATAATATATAGCGGACATATAGATTCTTTAAAGAGATTTAAAGATGATGTTAAAGAAGTCCAGTCAAATTTTGAATGCGGTATATCCCTTGAAAATTTTAATGATATTAAAATTAATGATATTATAGAAATTTATGAAATTGAATATATAAAACAAACATTATGATAGAAAGAAATAAAAGGGTTGCAGAATTGATTGCCCGCGAAGTTTCATTAACTTTAGAATTTAAAATTAACGACGACAGACTTAAAAATGTCACAATTTTAAGGGCTGAGATATCGAAAGATTTGAGGTATTGTAAAATTTTTTTTAGCGTTATTGCTATAAAGAACGGCAATATTTTCGATACGCAAGACGATACATATTCTGATTACATAGAAAAAGAAGTTAAAAAGGTTATGAGCGGATTTAAAAGTTCAAAACATTTTATTAAAAAAGAAGTTTTCTCTAAAGTTTTGCTTAGATTAGTACCGGATTTAAGTTTTGAATATGATCCGGGCATTGAACAATCATCGAGGATTCTTAAAATAATAAACGACAATAAGAAAATAACGGGCGATAATTTGTAAAATAATTTTTTTTCTATAGTACTTATTACACCAATATAATAAAAGGATAAACAATATAAATGTATAGGTTAGATAATGCAGAAAGTTTTTCAGGCAGTGCGAATGAAATATTCCGTTTAATAGAGACGTCTAAAAAAATACTTGTCGCAACGCATGAAAATCCTGAAGGCGATGCGATAAGCTCTGCTATAGCCATAGGGATATTTTTAAAATCTTTAGATAAAGAAATATATCTTTACGATAAAGATCCAATGCCCCTAAATTTAAGATTTTTGCCGTGGGCAAAGGAATTTTCTCAGAAACTTCCGGCGGAACCCATAGATTTACTCATTGTAGTTGATTGCGGCGAGATTCAAAGAGTCGGCGATGGCTATGAAAATATGTTGACAATTAACAGAATAATTAACATCGACCACCATTTTACGAATAATAATTTTGGACATGCTAACTTTGTCATTCCCGATGCAAGTTCCACAGGAGAGGTATTATTTTATCTTTTTGCGCTTTATGGCGCTAAAGAAAACAAAATAGAATATAAAATTGGCGAAGAATTGCCTTGCAGCGTTAAAGAAAGACAAATAGTCCTGTCTAAAATAACTAAAGATATAGCAATATGCCTTTATGTTTCAATATTAACGGATACCGGTTCATTCAGGTACGCTTCTGCTTCAAAAAATGCTTTTTATATTGCCTCTATTCTAAATCAATATGATATAGCTCCGGCTAAAATTGCCGAAGAAATATATGAAACAAAACCTATAGAACAATATAAACTGTTATCAAAAAGTCTGGCTACGCTTGAATTGGTTCACGAAGGGAAAATTGCATCTATGCTCGGTTCTAAACAAATGATTAATGAAATATTTCAAGATAATGAAAATAGGCAGAAAGGGATGGCTCTATTTGAAAATTTTGTTAATTATCCCAGGTCCATTAACGGGGTTGAAATAGCTATTTTCTTTAAGGAAGTTTCTTTTAATGAATACAGACTGAGTTTTAGAGCAAAAAGTTACGCAGACGTTTCTAAAGTCGCAGAAAAATATGGCGGCGGAGGTCATAAATTTGCGGCAGGATGCAAGGCAAGCGGAGATTTAAATAACCTTAAAAAGGATATATATGAATACTGCGGAAAAATTCTCTAAATCAGGGCTTTTAATCATAGACAAACCGGCAGATATTACATCTTTCGGAGTAGATAATTTTATTAAAAAAACATTGAATTGCAAAAAAGTGGGTCATGCAGGCACTATTGATCCATTTGCCACGGGGGTTTTACCGATTTTAATAAACAATGCGACAAAATTGCAAGATAAGTTTCTTGATATGCCAAAATCGTACGAAGGAACGTTTGAATGCGGAAAGTTTACCGATACGCTCGATGCGTCGGGTAAAATAATTATAGAAAAAGAAATTTCCGGCGATGATGTTGTTAAAATTTCAAACTATCTGCGGAATCTAAAAGGAGATATTATTCAAAAAGCTCCTTTATACAGTGCTAAAAAATATAAAGGTATAGCATTTTATAAATATGCAAGAAAAAATAAAAGCAATGAATTGAATGAATTGCCGGTTGAAATTATTAATAAAACATCTACGGTTCATATATATGAATTTGAAATTAAATCTATAGAAGGATTATTTATTAATTTTAGCTGCAGGGTTTCTAAAGGCACATATATAAGGGCTTTTGCCCAAGATATTTTAGATAATTTTAATTTGCCTGTTAACCTTATTTCTCTTAGAAGGACAAATGCCGGCGGTTACGGCATTTCAGATGCGATATCTTTTAAAGACCTTGAGAAAGGCAAAGATTTTATTATAAGTAATTTAATTAATATAGATTCAATCCATTAATTCATTAATTAGCTTTTATTTTTTGATTTTATATTTATTACTTTCTTAGCACGGTTATCTATTAAATTTTTATTTATTAAAAAAATTAACATATAATATTAAACTATTTTTTTGGAGGAATTTATTAAATGGCTATATCAAAAGAGGAAAAACAGGCGATAATAGGAAAATTTAAACAGCACGATTCCGATTCAGGCTCTGTTGAGGTACAGGTTGCGTTATTAACTTACCGCATAAATTTATTATCCGAACATTTTAAGAAGTTTGCCAAAGACCATCACTCAAGAAGAGGACTTTTAAAAATGGTTTCAAGAAGAAGGCATCTTCTTGATTATATTAAAGGAAAAGATGAAGCTAGATATAAATCTTTAATAGAATCTCTTGAGCTTAGAAAATGATTTTAAATTAATTTAACTATATTGCTGTTAAGTTTTTTTATATTCGGCAATAAAAGAGATGAGGATTAAATATTACGATGATAAACAATTATATTGTTGAAAGTTTCGATTTAGATGGAAAAAAAATTACCATTGAAGCGGGAAGATTAGCTAAACAGGCCAGCGGCAGCGCATTAGTAACTATAGGGAAGACCAAAGTGCTTGTTACTACCTGTGTAAATAAAAATATTAAAGAAGGTGTAGATTTTATGCCTTTAACAGTCAATTATGTCGAGAAATTTTATTCTGCGGGCAGAATACCGGGGGGTTTTTTTAAAAGAGAAGGAAGGGCTACAGAAAAAGAAGTTCTTACTTCAAGATTTTTAGACCGTCCTATAAGGCCGCTTTTTCCCGAAAATTATTTTTTAGATACGCAGGTTATTGCAACAGTTATATCGATGGATGAGGAAAATGACCCTGATATGGCGGCTATGCTTGGTGTTTCATTTTCGCTTATATCTTCGGAGATTCCTTTCAATGGTCCTACCGCAGGCGTAAGAGTAGGGAGGATTAACGGCGAGTTTATCGTTAACCCGACCTATCAGGAAATTGAAAAAAGCGATACGCATCTGGTAATAGCAGGTTCAAGCGATGCAATAACGATGGTTGAAGGAAGTTTTGACGAATTAGACGAAGAAGTGCTTCTTTCGGCAATAAATTTTGGACATAATAAAATTAAAGAGTTGACGGCATTTCAAAAGTCTATTATCGATAAATTGGATATAAAGAAAATAGAAATTCCTTTACAGGATAAACCTGAAGAAATTATAGAAAAAATCAGGGAAAATGTATATGATGAATTAAAAAAATGTATATTGATAACCTCTAAACAGGAAAGGAACGAAGCCGTATCATTGCTCAGAGAAAGAACTAAAACATTATTCAGCGAAATTTATCCGGATAATGAAAATGTAATATATACCGTATTTGAAGATATTCAAAAGGATATATTAAGAAATTTAATTTTAGACGAAGGCAAAAGAATAGACGGCAGGGGTTTAAAAGATATCAGACCGATAACCTGTTCCATAGATGAAATTCCAATGGCTCACGGTTCTGCTGTTTTCACTAGAGGAGAGACTCAAGCTTTAGTAGTGACGACATTAGGTACAAAATTTGACGAACAAATTGTGGATGCTCCTGAAAAAGAATCGTCTAAAAGATTTATGATTCATTATAATTTTCCTCCATTTTCCGTCGGAGAAGTCGCTCCGTTAAGAGGTCCCGGCAGACGTGAAATAGGGCACGGTTCTCTTGGCGAAAAGGCGTTAAGATATGTTATTCCTTCCAAAGAGGAATTTCCTTATACGATAAGAATTGTTTCAGAAATTCTTGAATCGAACGGTTCTTCATCTCAGGCAACAATTTGCGGAGCTACTTTGTCTCTCATGGACGCAGGGGTACCTATTAAATCACCTATAGCCGGTATTGCAATGGGACTTATAAAAGAAAATGAAAGGGTTGCAATATTGACCGATATTTTAGGCGACGAAGACCATCTCGGAGATATGGATTTTAAAGTTGCGGGAACAAGAAACGGCGTTACCGCCCTTCAAATGGATATAAAAATCGCCGGCGTAACCGATGACATATTGCGTAAGGCTTTGGCTCAAGCAAAAGAAGGACGCATTACAATTCTAGATATTATGCTTAAAACAATTAACGAACCTAAGAAAGAACTTGCATCTAACGCGCCGCAAATTATAACAATTATGGTTAAACCGGATAAAGTCAGAGAAATTATCGGACAGGGCGGCAAGGTTATTAAAGGAATAATTGAAAAAAGCGGAGCGAAGATAGATATAGACGATACTGGAAAAGTTAATATATATTCATCCGATAAAAATTCATTAGATATTGCCGTTGCGATGATAAACGACATTACTCAGGAAGCCGAAATAGGAAAAATATATTACGGAAAGGTTAGAAAGATAATGGATTTTGGCGCTTTTGTCGAAATATTTCCGGGAACGGACGGTCTTGTACATATTTCTCAACTTGACGAAAAAAGAGTTGAAAACGTATCGGATTTTCTAAAAGAAGGCGACGAAGTTAAGGTTAAGGTTATAGATATTGATAAAGCGGGTAAAATTAAACTTTCCATAAAAGCTGCATTATAACAGGTGTGAACAATATGAGACAGGTTTATAAAGATATTTTAGAATCGGGTGCGACTGTTATAACTGAGAGAAAATCTTATTTTGATTCTATTTCTATAGGTTTTTGGGTAAAAACAGGCAGTTCAAATGAACCTTCCGATATCAACGGCATATCGCATTTTATAGAGCATATGCTTTTCAAAGGAACAAAAAAACGTTCATATTTAGATATCGATAAAGAAATTGATATTATGGGAGGAGCGTTAAATGCTTTTACAGGTAATGAATTAACCTGTTTTTATACAAAGGTTCTGGCAAAAAACTACGAAAGGGCTATTGATTTACTTACCGATATAATGTTTAATTCGTTGTTTTCTGCAAGCGAAATTGAAAAAGAAAAATCTGTCGTGCTACAAGAAATAATGGGCGCTCAGGATGACCCGTACGATTACGTCCATGACCTTTTTCATGAAGATTTTTACGGTAATTCTCTTTATGGAAATCCTATACTGGGAAATGCGGAAACAGTACAGAGTTTTGACAGGGACAAGATTATTAAATATTTTAATGAATATTACGTTCCTCAAAATATTATAGTATCTGTTGCCGGTAATATAGACCATACTAAAGTGGTAGCCTCTATAGATTCGTTTATAAAAAAATTTTATAAAGAAAATATTCGAAATGAATTTAATAATAGCAGATTGGAAAACGGTAAAAGCCGTGATGCTTCAGCTATTTTAAATAACGAAAATAAAAAAATATCTAAAAATTACGGTGAATTTTTTCATAGTAAAGATTTAGAGCAGATTCATTTTGTACTCGGATTCGACGGTATAAAGAAAACCGATAAAGAATATTACGTCATGGAAATTTTAAATACAGTTCTCGGCGGCTCCGTCAGTTCTCGTTTATTTCAAGAAGTGAGAGAAAAAAAAGGTCTGGCTTATTCTATTTATTCCAGCAGCGTTTTTCACAGGACAGACGGCTACGTATTAATATATGCCGGGGTCGCAAAAGACAAATTTAAGATGGCAAAAGACGTTATTTTAAATATTATTAATGAGTTGTCCGAAAATAAGATTAGCGCAGATGATATAATGAATGCAAAAAAACATGTATCAGACAGTTTTTTGCTTGGACTAGAATCGACCAGCAATTTAATGACCAGGAATGCTTTAAATGAAATCTATTATAACAAATATATTTCAAAAAGCCAGGTATTAAAAAAAATAGAAGCCGTAAACGATGACTTACTATTTAATTTGACTAATAAAATATTTTCTGATAAGAACAAAGTATTAATAACTGTTCTCGGCAAAGAGCGTAGTTGATTTTGTCATTATAAAATGCTATAAAAATAAAGAAATTATTTTTTATATATATTATACTATTATTTATTATACCATTATGAGTCTGGAAGATGTTCATTATCCGAAATCTTACGATATAACCTATAGGATTGGCTACGGTGTCGGATTTGTAGGAATTTTAATATTTGTTGCCGCTTATTTCTTTAGTAATTCCGATTATTTAGTGTTAGGGCTTTCAATATTTGAAACCGGCACGCTGCTTTCAGGAATATTTCTTCTTGTATGGAAAAAAGAAGTTAAGATTTTTATTCTTTCATGTATTATAGCAGGGATATTACTTGGGATTGTCTCTTTTTATTTTGTTAATTTTAATGCTTTATTGAAAAATATCTTAATCATAATTTCAATCGGATTTGTACTTGCGGGCTTAGGCGGTTTATACGGTAAAGAAGCGCATTGTTTCCATTTTTATGAAGGATGGATTTTATTGTGGTCATTTCCGATATTAATTTTGTTAAATGTAATTACTTATATTGCAAGTCTTCAATCATACCCTCTCGTCCATACAATTTTTAGTATATTATATTTGATTATTGCAATACTTGCTTTTTCATTTTTGATCAAAAAAATAAAACAGCCGCTTATGCAATATTGCAAAAATTAATATAACATATTATTTTATTGTCCTCATAAAATTAATACATAAATGTAAAATGGATATATAAAATATTATAAATTATAAACACAGCTTTATATAGATTATAGATATTTTTTGTGTATAATTAATTGTCAGATTAAAATTTATTGACTTATGACTATAAAGTCATTATAATATTATATTGTTGGACAATTTTTAAAAATATGCCTTAATGTGTGTAAAAAATATAAATATCAGTTAAAAAAGCATAGTATTTAACTATTATTTGCAAAAGCATTAAAAATAGTAAAAATATTATTTGCAAAAGCATTAAAAATAGTAAAAATTAATTAATGGCGGCATAAATGACCGAAGAAGAAATAGGCAAGACAAATAAATTCGATTGTATTTTAGCGTCCGCAAGAAAACTTATCGAACAGGAAGGTTTTTCTAGTTTTACCATGGATAAACTTGCTAATAATGCAGGAATTGCAAAAGGCACTATCTATCTTTATTTTAAAGATAAAAACGATGTACTAGAAAACGTTTTAAAAAGCGGTTTTCAAACTATGTTTAACAGGATGACGAGTAAAGTAGAAAAAAAAGAGACTCCTGAAGAAAAAATTAAAACTTTAATATATGAAAACCTTTTTTATATCAGCGAAAATAAATACTTTTTCAAAACTGTTTTTTTAGACGAGATGCATGTCGTATTTTTAAAAAAAACATCTCAGGAATCTTATAATTTAAGGAGAAGAAAATATGCGGTATTTATTTCCGAGATAATTATTAAAGGCATAGACGAAGGAATTTTTAAAAATCTATTAGACCCTTTAAAGGTCGGTTTTTACCTAATATCGCTTATTAAAACCAATGCTATCTATAATTTTAGGAATAATAAGGTTGAATTTAACGAAGATTTAATTAAATCTGAAACAGCTGAAATATTCGATATTTTTATTGACGGAATTAAAAATTAATTAAAGGATTATGAAAATGAAAAATAAAATTATAAATTTTTTAGAATATAAAAATATTATCAGAACTGACGATAAATTTAATCACGGTTCCAATAACTTTAATAAAAATAACAAAGACCAAAATTTGACTCCGGCGCATAAAATACATAAAAAAAAAATTAAGTATATCGCGACGGCTTCGCTACTTTTATTATTTATCGTAATTTCTGTTTTTACCTTAAGCGCATGTTCAAGTAAAAAAATATCGGTTAAGCATAATATGCTTGTGACCGTAAAAAAAGTTAAGACTATGAATGCGCATGTCTATATTACTTCACCTGGATACTTCATACCTTATAAAACAGCGGATGTTTCTTCTAGAACTGCAGGCCAGATAGTAAAAATTTATGCGCATGACGGCAATCCAGTTTATGCGGGAGAAGTCCTGGCAGTTATAGACAGAACAAAAGCTTATTATACTTTAACGGCTCAGAAAGCTTTGATTAATAAAGACAAGGCAAATCTTTCGCTTGCGTTGACCACTTTAAAACGTGATAGAATGCTATACCGAAAAGAACTTTTAACACCTTTAGAATATGATGCGGCGGTTTCAAATTATAAAATGGCACTCTCGGTACTTAATTCTGAGAAATCGATACTTGGATTTGACGCGAAAAATTACAGGGATACTCTGATAAAATCATTAATTAGCGGTGTAGTTTATAAAAGGGATATTAATATCGGAGATTATGTTGCCGTAAACAAGGTTGCTTATGAAATTGTTTCTCTTAAACCGCTTGAATTAGAATTTCATATTCCACAGAGCCAGATTCCTCAAATTAAAATTGGACAGACTGTATCTGCGGAGATAAAGGGTTTTCCAAATAAAAGATTTAAGGGTAAAATATATTTTATTAGTCCCCAGCTTAATCCTCAGACCAGAATGATAAGAGTAAAGGCATTATTTAAAAACAATAAATTAATCCTCAGACCGCAATTGTTTGCCAATGTCTATGTTGGGGTTAAAACAATTCGGGATGGACTTTTTGTACCTGAAGCATCTTTAAGAACAGGTTTAACCGGAAATTTTATTTTTATATACAAAAATAATAAAGCTTATATTAAAAAGGTAAAAATCGGTATAACAAAAAATGGATATATACAAATTACTAAAGGTATAACTAAGAATGATTTTGTAGTCGTTAAAGGCTCAAATCTTGTACGGAATGGACAGGCTGTCTCTGTTGCCGCTAAATAATGATTCAGATAAATAAAATTTAAATAAATTTATTATTATGAAAATTTCTGATATATCTATCAAAAGACCAGTATTTGCCGTGATGATGGTAAGTATTTTTGTTGTTCTCGGTATTTTTGGCTACTTTACGCTTGCAGTAGATCTATATCCTAATATTCAATTTCCTATCGTAAACGTAACGACAACTTTGCCTGGAGCTAGCCCAAAAGAAATGGAGCTTGACGTTACCAAGAAGATTGAAGATGCAGTAAATTCCGTTTCAGGCATAAAACATATCATGTCTACCAGCAGCGTGGGACAGTCTACCGTGACCGTAGAATTTCATTTAAACAGAAATATAGACCACAGATATGAAGTGGTAACAGCCGATGTAGATGCTATCCTGGATACGCTGCCTAAAAATATTAATACACCAGTAATTAAAAAATTAAATGTAAATTCTTCGCCTATTTTATGGATTACCCTCAGCGGAAACCGCTCAAAAAGATTTTTGACATTTTATGCCGAAAAGGTTTTAGAGCGCAAATTTGAAAGATTATCCGGTGTAGGACAGGTTATAGTCAGCGGCGCAAGGAACAGAAGAATGGAATTTTACATAAATAATAATAAACTTATAAGTCATAACCTTGGCGTAAATCAAATAATAAGCGCTATAGAATCTCAAAGCGTTGCAATGCCGACCGGTAATCTAAAAACTAACACTAAAACATATTTTACATATTTAAAAGGCAGACTTCACAGTTCAAAAGCCTTTAACAATATGGTCATAAACAGCGTGGACGGTATTCCGGTAAAATTTTCTCAGATAGGACTTGCAAAAAATTATGAAGCTCCGGCTATTTCTATAACTACTTTCGACGGAAAACCGGCAGTTGGATTAGGCATAACTATTAAAACGCATGCTAATGCCGTAAAAGTAGCAGACGAGTCTATAAAATATTTGAATAAAATAAAATATTCGTTTCCTCCCGGTGTTCATGCTTCAATTGCGTATAACAGCGCAACATATATTAAAAGGTCTATATCATCTGTTGAATTTGATATTGTCTGGGGCGCTATTCTTACTGTTTTAATTGTATTCTTTTTCTTGAAAGATATAAGAACTACGTTAATTGCGGCTACTTCGCTTCCTGCCGCCGTAATTTCTACTTTTGGATTTATGCATTTGATGGGTTTCGCCTTAAACAATATGACTATGTTGGGTTTATCTCTTTCCGTAGGACTTTTAATAGACGATGCCATAGTTGTCATTGAAAATATTTTCAGGCATGTGGAAAATGGCGAAGAACGGGTTGCTGCTTCTATGAATTCGATGAGCGAAATAGGCATTGCTATTTTAGCAACGACTCTGTCCATTGTTGCCGTATTTGTTCCGGTTGCTTTTATGCCGGGGATGATAGGTAAATTCTTCTATGAATTTGGTTTAACGGTTGCTTTTGCCGTTCTCGTCTCATTATTCGTGTCTTTTACGCTTACGCCTATGCTTGCGTCAAAATTTGTAGTTCACAACAAGAAACATGGAACGATTTTTACAATCCTTGAGAACATGATGCGTAAGGTTACGGCTATATACAAAAACATGATAGGATGGAGTTTGAATCACCGATTAATTGTAGTATTGACCGCAATTTTAATATTTATAGGTTCTCTGTATATGACTAAATATATAGGCAAAGAGATGATGCCGCCGTCAAATTCAGGGAATTTTCTTGTATATTTTCAAGCGCCTGAAGGAACAAGTGTCAGGGTTATGAAAAAATATTCTGCTAAACTTTACAAGGTTGTAAAAACAACGCCTTTTCTTAAAAGTATTTTCATGGCAACGGGTTTTGGCGCAAACGGTTCAAGATATAAAGGAATGTTCTTTGTTGCTATTAAAAGCGATAGAAATCTAAATCAGCAGCAGGTGATGGGAATATTAAGAAAAAAATTAGCCGTAGTGCCAGGCTTTATTACTCAAGTAATGGATATGCCGACGGTAGGCGGCGCTTCCCAGAATGTTGCGCCTCTGCAAGTTATAATTATGGGTCCAAGTTTGAAGAAGATAACGGTTTATTCTAAGCAATTAATGTATAAATTAAGAAAGACCTCCGGAATCGTAGACGTAACTTCAAATATGCAATTTCATCAGCCGGAGCTTTTAATACATGTTAAAAGAAATATCGCAGGTTCTCTTGGCGTCAGCGTGGCTTCCATTGGAGAAACCATAGATGCTTTAATAGGCGGCGATATAAATATTTTTAAAAATTACAACTTTGTTTATAAAAATCACATATATAATCAGCAGATAAGATTATTCAGAAACGAAAGAGATAAACCAGGGGATATTAAAAATATATATGTCTCTAATAATGCCGGCAAACTTATACCGTTAAGAGACCTTATAACCATAAAAAAAACGATAGGTCCTCAGGTAATAAACAGAAGGGATTTAGAAAATGCAGTCACTGTTTATGCTAATATGGCGAACCATGTACCGTTGGGATTCGGAATAAAGAAAGCTACTGAATATATTAACAGGATAATTCCTAAAAAATCTTTATATACCTACGAATTTTCAGGCATGGCTTCCAAGATGAAGCAATCTTTCGCTTCTATGGGCGGAGCTCTGCTGCTTGCTTTAATAATTGTTTATATGATACTGGCGTCTTTGTTTGACAGTTTTGTCGACCCTTTAGTTATCATGCTTTCTGTTCCGTTAGCATTAATCGGCGCTATAGGGGCTTTATTTTTAGCGCACAGAAATTTAAGCGTTATTGCTCTTATAGGAATAATACTGCTGCTCGGTCTAGTCGTCAAAAATGCTATATTATTAGTAGATTATACAATTATTTTAATTAAAGAACGCAATTACAAAAGGAATGAGGCAATAATTGAGGCAGGAAGCGTCAGACTTCGTCCTATTTTAATGACCACGATGGCTATGGTTTTCGGTATGCTTCCTATAGCTCTCGGCACAGGGGTAGGCGCGTCTTCCAGAGCTCCTATGGGCATAGATGTTATAGGCGGACTTTTGACGTCCATGTTTCTGACATTATTAGTCGTACCTGTTGTTTATTCCCTTGTTGATGATTTAAAGAAAAAAGTAAGACGAAAATAAACAATTTTTAAAAATTTTTAAATTTTATTCTCTCCTTCTTTAATGGGCAGATGTAAATCTGTCCATTAAAATTTAAAGAGTTGTTCGCAAAATAATAATGGGTTTACAATAGGCGTGAGTATCCCACGGAGCAACGATAAATTATTTTCAAATTTAAATTAAAATGGTTGATACATCTCATAAAAATTATAAATGGATAATTCTTGCCTTAGTTGTAGTATCCTCGTTTATGGCTATTCTTGATGTGAATATCGTTACAGTGGGAATGCCTAAAATTATGTCCCATTTCGGCGTTGACATAACTGATGTTGAATGGGTTATGATAGCCTATACTATAACCTATTCTATCGTTATCCTGCCTATGAGCTTTATTCGAAGAAAATATGGAATAAAATATCCTTTTATGTTTTCAATATTACTCTTTACGACTGGTTCAGCGTTATGCGGAATTTCTCCGTCGTTTACCGATTTGATTTTTTTTCGCATAATTCAGGCAATTGGCGGTGCAGGACTTACTCCCACAGGGTTAAATCTTATAGCTGAAGTTTTTCCGCCTTCTGAAAGAGGAGAGGCAATGGGCATATGGTCAATAGGCGCAATGGTTGCGCCTGCAATAGGTCCTTTTCTTGGAGGTTATCTTGTAGACTATATAAATTGGAGATGGATTTTTTATGTCAATGTCCCTATCGGCATTATGGCATTATTAGGCACAACCATTATTTTAGCGTATGATAAACCTTTAATATCATACAGTAAAAAATTTGATTATGTAGGTTTTATTTTTATTTCTATATCTATGGGATTATTGCTTTACGCTTTAAACGAAGGTCAGACATTCGGTTGGCATTCTCCCGTAATAATACAATCTGCACTTATAAGCGGAATCACCTTTGTTTGTTTCCTTATAAATGAAATTTTTGTAAAGACTCCGTTAATAAATTTAGAAATTTTTTCAAATTATAATTTTATTATATCTACTTTAGTAAATATGGTTAGGGCTATAGGTATTTTTGGGGCAATGTTTATTCTTCCGCTTTTTCTTGAGAATATTCTCGGCTATAATGCGATGCGCGCGGGTATGTTAATGGCTCCCACCGCTATTTCGGTTGCTTTTGTTTCTTTTTTTTCAGGCAGAATAACCGACAGAATAGGTCCAAGATATCCTTTAGTAGTTGGATTGCTGATTGTAGCGTATTCTATGTTTTTATTTAATAATCTATCGTTAAATACAAGTATGTATGCTATAATTATTAATCAGGTCATTAGAGGTTTAGGTATAGGCCTGCTCAACGCGCCGGTTATGAGTGCGGCTTTAAATTCAGTTAAAAAAGAACTTATTCCAGAAGCTTCAAGCCTTATACCTGCAACGTTGCAGATAGGAGCTTCTTTTGGCATTGCCTTCATAGGGAATGAATTAGTCGTAAGACAGGTTTTTCACTTAAATCAATATGCAAGGGATGTTAAATATAATTCTCCAATTTATCATAACATGATTAATCTGTTACAGAGCGATATTATAAATAAGGCTCCGTCTTATTTTAGATTCAGCACCGAGTTTCCGTCAAACAAATTGGCTTTTTTTGATTATTTAATTCAGATGTTTGCTTCTATTGCATCTTACGGCGATGCATTTGCAATTTTAGGATATATTACATTAGGCGGAGCTTTAATAGCCGTTTTTATCAAAAATAGACTATAATTATAATTTATAATATTTATAAATATAATGAAAATGGACGTAATGCAATACTAAAACGAATGTTATATTATATACTGCTAATACTATGATTGAAAATATCGACAGAGGTAAAATAATTTATTCCGTTTCTGAATTAACACTTTTAATTAAAGAAACAGTAGAAACTAAATTTTATTCAATATGGATTAAAGGTGAAATTTCCGGCTTTAAGAGCGGTTATGCGTCCGGTTATTATTTCGATTTGAAAGACAGCAAAGCAAAAATATCATCCATAATTTTTAAATATGATATTCAAAGATTGAATTTTAAAATTCAAGAAGGAATGTCCGTTATTGCATTCGGAAGAATAAATCTGTACGAACCGCGGGGAACTTACAGTTTTATTATATCCGACATTGAACCGGAAGGATACGGTAAACTTGCATTAGCCTATGAACAATTAAAAGAAAAACTGCAGAAAGAGGGTCTTTTTGACAAAGAACATAAGAGAAGCATCCCGTTTCTCCCTTATACCGTAGGAATAGTTACGTCTAAAAGCGGCGCCGTGCTGCACGATATCGTTAAAATTATAAGAAGGAGATTTGACAATATTCATCTGGTGTTTGCAAACGCGTCCGTTCAGGGAATTAATAGCTCAGCCGAGATAGCAAATGCCATAAAATTACTGAACCGGTACAGTAAAAATGAACATAAAATAGATATTTTAATAGTAGGCAGAGGCGGCGGTTCATTGGAAGATTTATGGTCTTTTAATGAAGAAAAAACCGCATATGCTATTTACAATTCGGATATTCCGATTATCAGCGCAGTCGGGCATGAGACTGATTTTACTATTGCAGATTTTGTAGCGGACGTAAGAGCCTCTACGCCTTCTAATGCTGCTGAGATTGCTGTTCCTGTAAAGCTCGATTTAGTAAGCATAATAAAAAAATTCGACGAAAGATTAAAATCTGCAGTTTTGAACATAATTAAAAATAAAAGCAACGCTATAAAATATTTGAATAGCAGGCAATACAACAGAAATCCGAAAAAACTGATTGAAGATAAATTCATATTAATCGACGATGTTATAAATGACCTGTTTAATGCAGAAAAAATAATCATAAATAATTATAAACTTAAGATAGCATCGCTGAATAAAAGGCTCGAACTCAGGCATCCATCTCATATTTTAAAGGATAAATATGTAAGATTTAAAGAAATACAAACCCGGTTCAAATTGCGCCGTCCTGATAAGATTATTAATGATTATAAAATTATAATTGAGCAAAGTAATAAAATATTAAATGACGCTATGTTTAGAAAAATATTTTATCTCAGGTCCATTGCCGGCGGCATGGATTTAAATAACGATAAATCAATAAAAAATAAAATAATTATTTATAGAAACAATTTGCAATTGTTATCTAATACATTGCAGTCAATAAGCCCCTACTCGGTTTTAAAAAGAGGCTACAGCATAACTCTCAGCGGAACCGAAAAGGTTATTTCTTCAATTACTGATGTAGATATAAATGATAAGATTAAGATAATAATGAACGATGGTTTAATTAATTCGGTAGTTATAAGTAAAGATTCAAAATAAATAATAAAATTAACCAAAAATTGACAATAATAAACTATAATAAATATTAATAAATACTTTATTTTAATCTTGCGTGTTTCTTTTTTATTATGTGTATTGCAGATTTTTTAAGAGAAAGCGACACGGATTTGCCTACCGATAAATTCATTATTTCATAAGCATGAAACGGCAGCAAGACTTTAAATTGAATGTTGTCCTCCAAATTTTCAGAAGTATCTATTAAAATATCCATCATGCGCGAGGTAAAAACTGCAGACGTTATTTTTCCTCTAAAATGATTTTCTTTTACCGCTTTCGAAGGAGTTCTGTCTTCTCTTAGAATTATTATGTCTTCAGGTCTTATGACAAAATATACATTTTCATTTTCTTCAAATTCCTGCTGATAGTAGCTTTCAATATATTGCTCATTATTTAAGCCGTTATGTTTAAAATAAATCATTATGTTGTTATTTTCTTTATCTATCGAGGCAATTTTTCCTTCGAATATATTTTCCGTGCCGAGCAGATAAGCAGTGTCCATTGTTGAAGGTTTTTTTAGTATATCTTTTGGATTTCCGGAATCCTGAATATGTCCATTATTTAAAATAAACATAGTATCTGAAAGATTCATTACGTCTTCAATGTCATGTGTTACTAAAAGTATTGTTATTTTAAGTTCTTTCTGAATATTTTTAATTAAACTTCTTACTTTTGTTTTAGAAATAATATCTAAATTGGAAAATGGTTCATCCATAAGAATGATTTCAGGGTTTGTAACAAGAGCACGTGCCAAACTGATTCTTTGTGATTGTCCCATACTTATTTCATTGGGATATCTTTTTTCTAACCCTGATATGCCTAAAATATCCATAATATTTAAAACTATTTTTTGAATTGATTTTTCGCTATGTTTGCTTAGAGATAATTTTGCAATATTTTTATCTAATTTTAGTCCGAAAGCAATATTTTTCATTATATTCATATTAGGAAACAGAAGCGGCTCATCCATTACAAGAGAAATAGAACGTTCATAAGGCTCCATTTTATTAATATTATTTCCTTTTAAAAGAATATCTCCGGAATCTTGTTTTATCAAACCGCAAATTATCGACAGAAGGGTACTTTTACCCTCTCCGGAATAGCCGAATATCGAAGATATTTCGCCTTTTTTAATGGTTAAGGTTATATCTTTGAGTATTTTTTTATTATTAAATGATTTGTTTATATTTCTAATTTCTAAAAAGTTCATATAATATATTCTTTATTGATATAAAATAATATTTATAATATGTTTAAAATTAAATAGAAAATAGTAAATAATAAATAGTAAATAATAAATAATAATTTATAACATTAAATTTTAATCAAATCATTTTTGTTATTTGTTCATTTTATTTTCTTTGCTTTATAATAAAAGAATTTAAAAACTCCGAGGGATATAAACGATATGAGCATTAATACAGCCGAAATAGCTATTGCAGCAGGATAATTTCCGTAGCTTGTTTTAACAAAAACTTCTATAGGAGCCGTCTCTGTCAGATTTGGAATAACTCCCGACACCATTTGGGTAGCTGCATATTCGCCCATAGACCGTGACCAGCTCATTGCTGCGCCGGCTAATAAACCGTTTAGCGAAAGCGGCAATATGATTTTATATAATATTTCAAATGACGAAGCTCCTAAGGTCTTGCTCAAATTAATCATTTTTCTATTTATCGAATCGAACGATTCTTTTAAAATATTAACAAAAAAAGGAAATGAAATTATAAGCTGCACAAGAATTATACCTTGAGGAGTAAAAACAAATCTTATTCCGTGAGATATAAAAAATTTACCTATAGGATTCAGCGGACCCATTGTAATTAATACTGCAAATCCTAATACAAGAGGAGACGTCGTGAGAGGAAGCGTGCTTATTAAATCCAATAAAAAAGAAATTTTATTTTTTTTAAAAGATAATATATAACTTAAAGGTATTCCTATAAATAAATTTATTAAGACTACGATGGAGGATATTTTAAAACTTAGAAAGATAGCATTCCAGAGGCTAACATTGGATATTTCTGAGAAAAACAATTTCAATGATGTTTGAAAAAATATTCCCGCTAAAAGCAGAGTCAGGCTTATAAAAAAAGCAAAGCCTATAAAAAAGACAATAATATCAAATGTTTTATTATTTCTTATGAATAATTTTTTGAAATTTTGCATTTAATAATTTAAATATAACTCAACGAAATTGTTTTTAATTTAAATTCGTGTTTTTTAAAGAAGATTTTATATTTTGAAAATCGACGATATAAAAGAAACTGTATAAAATAAAAAAATAGCTATCGCACTATATATGCAGGCATATGTTTAGATAAAATATTGCCTGTTTATTTATAATGCGATAGTTATTATATAATATGAATTTTTAAATATCTAATATTTTTTTATTATCTTATTGTACCGGTGTAAAGCCCCAATGTTTAAGAATCTTTTTTCCTCTATGCGAGAATAATAATTTTTCAAAATCTTCATCTAATGCTTTATGTTTTGATTGATTGAGTATCGATACCGTAAATTTTGCGCGTGTATTATATTTTGGTTTAATTTTTATAATATTTATCTTAGCGCCGGATTTTTTAAGTTCCAATAACTGTGAAGTATATAGTATTCCTAAATCGGTATTTCCTGAAGCTAAAATCGGCATAACAAGCGCCGCATCTAATAGATGGTCGGCATGAGACGTTATTATCTTAAAAGCGCCTGGATATTTTTTATTTATTCTTCTAAACATTGCCCATGTATAATCTCCTGCAGGATCGCTATGCGGACTTGAAGTCGTTAAAGAAACGTTTTTATCCATTAATTTTTTTATCAGATTGTTTTCGGTTACATGCGCCGGATTGCTTATTGGTGTTGCAGCGGCAAGATAGTCGTATGCAAAAATTTTATATGAAGTTAAAAACCCTTTTTTTTCTAGCTGTCTTTGAAATTTTCCGTTTGCAGACAGAAACATATCTGCAGGGGCGCCTTCTTCAATATCCCCCTTCAATACGCCTGCTCCAAGGAAATCATAATATACAATAACTCCCGGGTGTTCTTTTTTAAAAATTTTTCCTATTTCCATTATAGGTTTCGGAAGAGCATCTGCCGCAAGTATTCTTATAGTTGCTGCTTCAGCTTTAGCGTTGTTTAAATTGAATGAAATAAATGCAAATAAAAATAAAAGTAAGGCAAATGTAAAAAACTTTGTAATGATTTTACTGCCGGATACCTTTTTTTTGTTCATTTTTTTACTCCTTTTTAATTAATGTTTGTTTAATTAATGTTTTATTTACCTGCTTATTTGTTTATTTTATTCTCATGCATTGATTTATGTATGTACGTATGTAATTATATTTATTTTATTGCATTATATATTTATTAATTATTTATTTACAGTTTATATAATTATATATATTATATAT
>JAKAQK010000016.1 GCA_021822625.1 bacterium
AATTCAAATAACTAAATTTAAATAAATAAATTTAAATAAATTTAAATAAATCAAGTTTAATGATAGCAGATAATTTTAAAAAAATCAAAGTAATGGACGAATATTTATTTTTTTAATTTTTTTGTTGCTAAAAGCGGTAATAATCTGATATAACATTAAATTACATATAAAAAATTAGTTTCATTTATTCCGTATTTCTTTATTCTTTTTTATTATTAATATGCCTTTATTATTAATATGCTTTATTGTTAATATAATATTTATGGTATAGTTTAAGTAGACCTTAAAGTTTAATTTGATTTATTTCAATTTAATTTATTGAATTACCAGTTTAATAATTATATACATATATATAAATATAATAAATCTATATGTAGAACTAAAATTTAATCTATAAGTAATATATAATCTAATTTAATCTATAAGTAATATATAATCTAATTTAATCTGTGATTAATATATAATCTAAAATTTATAATCTAAAATCCATAGCTATAATCTAAAATCTAAAAATTAATCTATAATCTATAAAAAAATATTTATTTTATAAAGAGGCTGAAGTATGTTTATCGATAATATAATAGGAATTTTTTCACAAGATCTTGCAATAGATTTAGGAACTGCGAATACTTTAATATATGTGAAAGATAAAGGTATTGTTTCAAACGAACCTTCCGTCGTGGCTGTTCACATAGATTCGAGAGGAGAAAAGAAAATTTTGTCGGTAGGTAAGGACGCAAAAAAAATGCTTGGCAGAACGCCCGGCAATATTCAGGCAATCAGACCGATGAAAGATGGAGTTATTGCAGATTTTGAAGTAGTAGAGGCTATGCTTAAATATTTTATAAGAAAAATACATAATAGGAAAACTTTGGTCAGACCGAGGATTATTATAGCAGTTCCTTCAGGCATTACCGCCGTTGAAAGAAGGGCGGTAAGGGAATCTGCAGAGGCTGCCGGAGCCAGAGTAGTTTATCTGATTGAAGAGCCTGTTGCGGCAGCGATAGGAGCAGGGCTGCCGATAACGGAAGCCGCAGGAAATATGGTAGTAGATATAGGCGGCGGCACTACCGAAGTTGCGGTTATTTCAATGTCCGGTATCGTTTATGCAAAATCCATCAGGGTTGGCGGCGATAAGATAGATGACTCTATAATTCAATATGTGAAGAAAAAATACAATCTTCTTATCGGCGACAGAACGGCGGAATTGATTAAAATGACGATAGGCACTGCTTATCCAACCGAAGAAATATCTACGATGAATATAAAAGGCAGAGACCTTCTTAGCGGAATTCCTAAAATAGTTGAAATTACTTCGGCTGAAATTTATGAAGCCATATCTGAACCGGTATCTCAAATTGTCGATGCAGTAAAAACTACGCTCGAAAAAATCCCGCCGGAACTTTCTTCCGATATTGTTGACAGAGGTATTGCTCTTGCAGGAGGAGGCGCTCTTTTAAAAAATATAGATATTTTAATAAGAGAAAATACCGAACTTCCTGTTATTATAGCGGACGACCCTCTTACTTGCGTCGTGAGGGGTGCAGGTATGGCATTAGATGAACTGAATATATTAAAAGACATCGTTCTTGAAAATTAATGTAAAAATGGCATTAATATTTAATGCTTATTAATGTTTATTAATTTAATGCTTATTAATGTTTTAATGTTTATTAATTAAAAAATTAATAAAATTTACCGTAAATATGTTTTATACAAATATATTTAATATGACTGCAGGTTTCACCAATTCGATAATATGTTCGGAATACGTATATAAGAAAGTTGTTAAATTTTTTTAATAATTATAAATTTTATGTAATATTTTACGGTAATACCGCAACATAATAAAAAGACATATGTAATTAACAGTTTTAAATTTTAACGACTTTAACAGGTTTTAATAATACCGACAGACATAATAGAAATATATATATGCAAAAAGGATTTAAAAAATTTTTTAAAAAAAACAAAGATGTTTTTTTGCTAATATTAATCGCACTCATTGCCGCCGTCATATTTTTAGCTCACTTGAACAGTAAGAAATATAACGGCGTTTTATCCGGACCTATTTACGGAAGTATATATTTTATTTATAAAATTGCGGATTATCCGGTAAAATTATCTGCTAATATTTTTTCTAACTATGTTAATTTAATATCCGTAAAAAAAGACAATAAAATTCTTCTGAAACAAAATAATATTCTTAAAGAAAAACTCTATAAATTAAACACGTATAAAATAGAAAACAGCGAACTTAGAAAACTTCTTAATTTAAAAAGAAATGTTATTTCAAAAAGAACTATACCTGCAGTTATCACAATTCACGGCATACAATCGTGGTTCAGGAGTTTTTATATAAATAAAGGACAGCAAAACGGAGTTAAAGTCGGAGAAGGAATTATTTCGTACAGCGGAGTTATAGGAAGAATTATTAAAATCGGACGCTATTCTTCAAAAGCTATCGCTATTACAAATCCAAAATGCGCATTTTCTGTAGTTGACGCTAAAACGGGGGTTGTAGGTATAGCGAAAGGCATAGGAAACGGATATTTAAAAATTAAATTTATTTTTTCTACTCAGAAGGCTTATATAGGGGATACTATTTTAACTTCCGGGTTAGGCGGGGTGTTCACGGCAGGATTGCCCGTCGGTCATATAATTAAGATTGTAAGCAAACCTAACGATATATTTAAGAAAATAATAGTAGAACCCCATAAAAATTTATTTAATTCAAAAAATGTTCTCATTGAGCGATAAAATAATAAGAAATGTTTATATAACTCTATTTTCTATTTTCTTGCTTATTCTCACCCTTATTTTTTCTAATTATTTCGAAAACCCTTTTATTTTACCCAATTTTGCGCTTATTGCCGTTATTTATTTTGCTCTTTATTTTAGTATTCTTAACGGACTAATCGCATCTTATTTATTTTTTTACGTATATGGATGCTTTACCGCTATGAACCCTTACACTTATGCTATGGCAGGCGTCATCATTTTTACCTTTGCTTTTTATTTATGGAAAAAATTTTTATCGGATAATATAATTTATGAAATCTTTATAACGTTTATATCATCTGTGCTATATTATTTTTTAATATTTGCTATAAGTTTTATTTATTTTAAGTACAGATATAACTTGATTTATTATGTTTTGTTTTATCTGCTGCCGGTTAGCGCCGTTACTTCTGTGATATCCCCGATAGTCTTTTATTTTTTTAGAAAAATAGATTATTACAGATATAAAAAACGAACGCAAACAGGATTAAAGATATAATATTAATAATATTTTTCAATGATTAAATATTAGTCAAATATTAGTCAAATAGTAGTTAAATAGTAGTTAAATATTAGTCAAATAGTGGTCAAATATTAGTTAAATAATTAAAAACTAAACGGTTGTTGACTATTTAATCTTTTTATTAATGATGCTTGCTGCCACGCCGGCGCCGAATCCGTTGTCTATGTTTACCGTTAATAAACCTCCGGAACAGCTGTTAAGCATGGAAAGAAGAGCCGATATCCCGTTAAATCCGGTTCCATAACCATTAGAAGAAGGAACTGCGATGACCGTTGCATCGACTAAACTTGAAATAAAAGTAGGAAGAACGCCGTCCATTCCGGCAACGGCTATAATAACGTTAGCCGATTTAATTTTGTCTATATTGTCAAAAATTCTGTGAGTTCCGGCAACCCCTATATCATAAAGTTTAGATATTTTATTTCCCAAAATTTCTGCAGTAACTGCGGCTTCTTCGGCAACAGGTATATCAGATGTACCTGCCGTAACGATAAGAATATTTCCTTTAAGTTTGCATTCTTCCTGTCGCAGCGGATTTAATATTATAATTTTTGCTTTGTCGTAGTATATTGTTTTTTTGCAGTTTGAAAGAATGATGTTTTTGATTTCATAATTTACTCTTGTAAAAATAACATTATGTGCGAGCCTTTCTAATGTTTTTGCTATTTTTAAAATATCCGACGGGGTTTTTCCTTCGCATAAAACTGCTTCAGGTTTGCCTGCTCTTTTTATACGGTTAATATCTAATTTTGCAAAATGCAGGTTGACGTAATTCGTGTCGGCGCAAGTATTATTGCCGTTAAAATTTTCATCAAAGGGTTCCATAAATTGCTCTTTAATTTAATCTTTAAATTATTTTTTATTTGCATTAAAAGCATAAGACGTATAAAATTATATATTATATTTAATTTTAAAAAATTAAAAGAGGATTTATTTATGCTTGAGTTTTTAAGGAGATTTTACGGTTCTTTATTTGGCAAGATAGTGACGATAATTGTAGGTTTTTTGTTTATAGTAGGTTTCAGCTTTTTACCTTATATTGTAGGCGGAGGCAACGCTATATCTCCGCAGAATGTAGCCATGGTTGACGGAAAACCTGTCACGGTAGCGGCATTTTATAGATATTACGGTAATCTTGAAAATTATTATAGAGAATTATACGGCAAAAACATTAATAAGACTATGAAAAAATATATAGCCGGCAAAGCATTATCTTCTATTGTCGCAGATAAAGTTTTGGAAAATAGGGCTAATAATTTTGGGGTCAGCGTTTCTAATCATTATCTCGCAAATAAAATAGCTGATATTTACGCATTTCAAAAAAACGGAAATTTCAGCAATAAAATTTTTACCTCAGTTCTTACAGAAAATCATCTGACGCAGGCTATTTTCGAGAAACATTATAAACACGAAATTGACAGACATTTTATGCGTGCGATTGTTCAGAGTTCTTTTAGCTTTAATAAACAGCAGATTGCGGATAATTATAGATTGCAGAATAAATCCGTTGCGTTTGAAGCGGCTATTTTCAAGAATAAAAACACTGCTTACAAGTTCATTAAAAACATTGTTCTTTCTAACAGCGGATTTAAAAAATTAGCAATTAAATTTAAAGCCAAGATTGTTAATTTTCCATTACAAACCGATACCCAATTGATAGCTTCTAAGAAATTTAAAAAATATAACTTCAACGGTAATGTGCTTATAGCGGCGTCATCCGGTATTCAAGGCAAGATTTCATTAGTTCCTATTTCCATAAAATCCGGATTTACGGTATTAAAAATAAAACATATTCACTTCCCTGCCTTTAAACTTACGCCGCAAAAAAAGTTTGCCGTGTACAGAAATTATATGTTTGAGAAACAGACTGAATTTTTAGATGATTACGTAACATATCTTGAATCTAAATCTCATATAAAATATAATGTTCAATTAATAAATAAAATAATGCAGCGGGTCTAATAATAATATATCTAATAATAATATATCTAATAATAATATATCTAATAATAAATTTCAGGACGCAATAGTAAAAAATGCAATTGATATGAATACTAATATAAATACCGATACGCATACGCATATAATAGATGAAGATTTATTGCAAAAAATAGAAAAGATTAAATTGATTCTATGCAGTGAAAAAAAAATTGCCGTTGCTTACAGCGGGGGAGTAGACTCCACTTTTCTATTATTTATTGCCGTAAAAACGCTCGGCGCAGAAAATGTTTTGGCTATTACAGGCAATTCTTTTACAATACCGGGCAGAGAAGTTGAGTTTTGTAAAAAAAAAACGTTAGAATTAGGCGTAAAGCATATTATAGTTAAAACTAAAGAGTATTTAGACGAATCATATTTAAAAAATGATTATTTAAGATGTTATTTTTGTAAAATTGCATTATTTAAGACTATAAGGCCTTATATTCCAGAGGGTTATAAATTGTCCGTCGGGACTAATGCCGAGGATGAGGCTAATGTTAAAGATAGACCGGGAATGAAAGCCGAAAAAGAATTTAACGTCATATCTCCTTTAAAAGAGGCTGTTTTTTTTAAAAATGATATAAGAAATGCTTCTAAATTTTTTGGACTTGATACGTGGGATAAACCACAAATGGCTTGTCTTGCTTCAAGAATACCATTTGGCAGCATTGTAACGGAAGAAAAAATTAAAATGGTCGAAAGGGCTGAAAATGTGCTGATGCAAAACGGATTTAACGAAGTAAGAATAAGACATTATGGAAAATTGGCAAAAATTGAAGTTCCTTTGTCGCAAATTAATAATCTAATGCAATATGAGTCATTATCTGATATTATATCAAAAATAAAAGAAATAGGATTTAAAACAGTTGCGGTAGATATTGAAGGAATGAATCACAGCGGACTTAATTTATAAATTTGATTTAATCTTATTGAATTTTATTATAATAAATACGCGATATGCCGCGACTATAAGACTATAAAGATATTGCGGAGAGTTTAGCGTATTTCTGCTTTGTCCCGATTAAAAAAATTTATCCTTTTTTAAAATTACAGATATTTTTTATATTTTATTTTTTATTATTTTTTAAAAAAATTCACCCTTTTTTAAAATTAAATACATTTTTATTTTTTATATTTTATTATTAACTATATTTTTATATGTCTTCTGCATTTAACGAAAACGGGATATTTAAAAGCCAGAAAAAAAGATTAAATTTTCTTGCATTGATTTTTTCGGCGGTATGTTTATTAATTATTGCAAGAATATTTTTTTTGCAGGTTATCGATGGAAATCATTATTATTATCTTGCTAAAAATAATGCCACAAGGGTAATTTATCTGCCTGCGCCGAGAGGATATATATTATCTAATACAGGCAAGATTCTGGTCGATAATGAATCTTCTTTCAATATTGCCGTGACTATAACCCATACAAAGTCATTAAAAAGAGAACTTCATTTAGTTGCTTCAATGTTTCATAAAAAATATTCTAGATTATATAAGATAGTAAAAAAAGAAGAATTTCTACCTAATTATGATTCAATAATTTTAATAAGAAACTTATCTATAAAAAATTTATCTCTTTTTGAAGTTAATAAACTCGAACTACCCGGTTTTTTTATAGAAAAAATACCTATAAGACATTATAAATATGGAGATATGGGAGCGCAAATATTCGGCTACGTCGGGTTAGTCTCTTCTAAACAATTAAAAGAAAAAAAATACTCGTACGTTAATCCTTCCGATATTGTCGGAGAAACAGGATTGGAATACTATTATCAAAAATATTTACACGGAAAAGACGGAGAAAAAAGGGTCGTAGTAAATTCGTTCGGTAAAACCGAAGGGAAAGTCGTGATAAAAAAACCTAAAATGGGGGATAATATATATAGTACGCTCAATCTTGCTTTAGAAAAACTTGCGTATAAACTTATGAAAAAAAAAGAGGGCGCCGTAATTGCAATGAATCCGAATAACGGGAAAATTCTTGCTATGGTATCTACTCCTTCTTTTAATCCTGTTTATTTTTCTAAAGGTATTTCAACAAAAGAATGGGATAAAATTGTAAACAACGATGAGCATCCTCTTCAAAATAAAGCTATACAAAATTCTCTTGCGCCCGGCTCTACGTTTAAAATTGTCGGCGCTCTGGCGGGTCTCGAGACGCATCTGATTACACCAAATAAAAAGATTTTTGCAGGTCCTACTTATAAACTGGGAAATGCGGTATTTTATAACTGGAATCCAGATCAGGATTCAAAAATAAATTTATATACTGCATTAGAAGAATCCGTTGACACTTATTTTTATTCTATTGCCGTCAGACTCCATATTTCTCAGATAGCCTATTATGCGCATTTACTTGGATTTGGCAAAAAAACAGGAATCGACCTGCCTGCGGAAAACCCGGGATTTATTCCCACAAGGAAATTAGTTTATAAAGTTTATCATAGAAGATGGTATAAAGGTTCAACGTTATCTTCTATAATCGGACAGAGTTACGTTTCCGTTACGCCTATACAGCTTATTGAGGCATACAGCGCTATCGCAAATGGCGGCTACCTTTACCGACCTTATATAGTAAGTAAAATCGTATCTAGTTCGGGCAGGACGGTAAAGGAGATTAAAAGCAGATTAATAAGACGGATTAAATTAAAAAAAAGTTATGTAAAAGCTTTAAAAAAAGGTCTTTACGAAGTAGTAAACGGAAAAAACGGAACGGCTACCAACGGAAGGATTAGAGGCATTTCATTTTGCGGCAAAACAGGAACTGCGCAGATAATCTCAAAAACTTATTCTATTTACGATGCAAAGTATATTCCGAGAAAAGACAGAGATAACGCGTGGTTTGTTGGATTCGCTCCGATGAATCATCCAAAAATTGCCGTAGTGGTTCTTGAAATGCATGCAAAATTTCTTGGAGCGCATGCAGCGGTCGTGGCACAAAAAATAGTTGAAAAATATCTTGAACAGAAAGGTATGTGGAAACCGTCTCTTAAAAAAAGAAAAAATAATAAAAATAAAAATCTTCCAAGTTTTATTTATACAAGTTTTTAGAAAAATTTTTATAAAACAAATATTATATTATTTTATAAAACAAAAATTATAAATATATATATAATACAAATTAAAAGTATAACCGATAGTTAAATGAAATTATCTGACAACATTAAAAATTTCGATTTTATTTTATTCTTTACCGTAATAATAATTTCTTTTTTAGGAATAGTGAATCTGCTCGGTTCATTAAGTCTTGAACATCATGAGCTGCTGGACTCTTATGTTATGAGGCAGATTATATGGTTCGGAATTTCTTTTTTTGTGATGTTTGCAATAATATCGATAGATTATAATACTCTTATAGATATTGCATACTATATTTACGGTATTGTTCTGATTTTAATAATTATAGTTTTAGTAAAGGGAAAAATATCGCACGGCGCATCGAGGTGGATTTCTTTGGGATTATTCACAATACAGCCTTCAGAACTTATGAAAATAGCGTTAATTCTTGTTCTAGCAAAATATTTTACGAATGCTAAAAAAAAATATTATAAATTAACCGATTTAATAATTCCTTTTCTGATAATTATTATACCTGTTTTACTTATAGCTAAAGAACCTGATCTCGGAACATCGCTCATCGTGTTTTTCGTCGGGTGCATTATCGTTTATCTTTCCGGCATAAAAAGAGTTTCAATGGCTATCGCCATGTTTTTTGCCGTGGTTGTATTGCCTCTTATATGGGAACATCTCAAAGCTTATCAGAAGAGCAGAATTCTTATATTTTTGCATCCGGCGAAAGCATCCTTAGGCGCCGGCTATAATATTATACAATCAGAAATAGCAGTCGGTGCCGGAAGAATTTTCGGCGACGGATTCAGACGCGGCAGTCAGAGCATATTAAATTTTTTGCCTGCCAAACAGACGGATTTTATATTTTCTACCTATGCCCAGCAGTTCGGATTTATCGGTTCAATAATTTTAATCGTATTATATTTTATTTTAATTATAAGAGGATTTCAGATAGTCTATAATACTAAAAGACTGCCGGCATTTTTATTAGGTTCGGGAGCTTTATTTATAATTACGCTGCACACGGTTATTAATATTGGTATGGCTATCGGTCTATTGCCGGTCGTCGGCGTTCCGCTCCCATTTTTTAGCTATGGAGGGACTTCTCTGATTGTAGATATATCTGCCGTAGCAATATTATTAAACATATCGATGAGGCGGTATAAATACCAGTCCGGATAAAAATTGAGGATAAATAATTTTATTAATCATGGGCATAAATAAAGGAGGATATAAAAATAATGCATAAGAATAAAAATTTTATAGATGAATTGTCTATATTTTTTGCAACTTTTTTTTATGTCGGATATTTTCCGTACGGTCCAGGAACTGCCGGAACTTTTGCCTCTATGGTTTTATATTTTCTTTTTTTTCGCTATCTAACCTTTTCAGGTTATATTATACTATGTATTGCATTGTTTTTTGCTGGAATATTTTTTTCTTCAAGAGCAGAAAAAATTATTGGGAAAAAGGACCCTTCCGAAGTTGTGATAGATGAAGTTGAGGGTTATTTAATTACCATGATAGGAGCTTTTTGGACGCCTTTTTCGATACTATATATTCTAATAGGATTTTTATTATTCAGAATTTTTGATATAATTAAACCGTTTCCTATCGGCGCCGCAGATAAACATATCGGCGGAGGCTTGGGCATTATGCTTGACGATGTAATAGCCGCCGTTATTTCCGCCGTGCTTTTAAGATTGATAATCGTTATAATTGTAGGTCTTTAAAACTTAATATTACTATGCGAGAAGTCTTCCTTCTCAGAAAGGGCAGGGTAGTTTACTAATATATTAGATAAATAAACATACAGATATATATAATATAAATATATATAACGAAGATACTCAATCTATTAATTGTTGTTAGAAGATACTTAATCTATTAATTGTCAATTGTTAATAGTTTATTCAATAAATAAATAAAGATATAAATATATATAATATAAACATATAAATATATATAATAAAAATATACCAATAAAAATATATTAGATATATATAAAATAATTTTTTTATAATTTAATGGATGATATTAAGATATTAATTATTGCCGATAATTACGATTTTAAAAAAGCAGGCGAGGTTCTTTTAAATTTTTCGGATATGCTTGCCGATTATAATTTAAAATTTAAAGAGGCGGTATGTCTTCCCGACGACTCGTCGGACAGTATTTATAAAGTATTATCATATATGCTTACGGGGGATTCTTCGGCAATATTAGTTTGCGGCGGTTTAAAAGAAGATTTGAATATTACGTCTGAAATGGTATCAAATGTATTAAAAAAAGAAATGGTAAAAAGCAAGGATGCACTGGATTTAATGAAACTTGTATATGAATCCAAAGGTAAACTTTATAACTCTGCCTACGAAAAATCGTGCTATTTTCCAAAAAATTCATTCGTTATTCCTAATCAAAATTCCGGACTTTCCGGTTTTTATCTTACCGAGCCTGTTTTTTTTGCCGCCATGCCGTTAGAGCCTGATGATGCAAAGGCAATGTTTAAAAATCATGTTCTTGGAAAAATGATAGGAAAATTGGGAATATCTTATTTTATAAAAAAAAGAAAATATAAATTATTCGGTCTTAAAGAAAAAAAATTTGAAAAGCGTCTAAAACAAATAAGCGACAAATTTGCAGATTTAAAGTATTCATTTGAATTTTCCTATGGTGAAATTATTTTAAGTATTTACGTAAAGGGCATTACAACCCAAAAACTTCAAGACGCTATCAAAGTAATAGACGATATCGTACTTGCGGAGTTTAATAATTTTATTTACGGATATGACGACGATGAGTTGGAAACGGTTTGTGCGTTTTTGCTAAAAAAAAACCAAATTACAGTTGCTTTTGCGGAGTCGCTCACCGGAGGCTATATTTCTAACAAATTAACTGACCCGCCGGGGGCTTCGGCTTATTTTATTTTAAGCGAAATAGTTTATTCTAATTTTGCAAAGATAAATGAACTGGGTATAGATGAAGAAATTATAGAAAAAAATGGAGCCGTATCTTCGGAATGCGCTATTTTAATGGCCGACAATATAAGAAAAAAAGCCTATTCCGATATAGGCGCCGCAGTCACCGGTTTTGCGGGACCAAAAGGAGATTCGGACAACTATCCCGTCGGAACGGTATTTATAGCTTTATCTTCCGACAATATTCAGGAAGTCAGAAAATATAATTTTTCAGGCACAAGAAATGAAATAAAGATTTATACTGCCAAAATGGTTTTATTCTGGATATATAGACTTATGGCATATGCCGGTACAGACGAATAAGACAGTAAACAGGGAAGGAATAAAATGTTCCGAACTAATTTAAATAATTTTAAAATAGCTTCAGTTCATTAATAGCGTAATGATAATGCAATAATATCGTAAAGATATAGTATAGCGGCAATAATGCGATAATATTGTAAAGATAGCGTAACAATAATGTAATCTATTTTTAAAATTATTTTAACTTGATATTATAAAATTTATAATATAATATCAAATAATAAAATATATATTATCGAGGATAAATTAAATCATGACTGCTAAAATTAACAATTCCGATAATCCGGAAGAAAAGGACAAAGAAAAAGAAGACAAATACAAAGAAAAAGAAAAAAACAAAGATATTGCTAATCCAATTAACGAACAAAAGAAAAAAGCTCTTGACTTAGCTATTTCTCAAATAGAAAAGCAGTTCGGCATGGGGTCTATTATGAAGTTAGGCGGTAAACCGATAATAGAGAATGTACCGTCAATTTCAACCGGTTCTCTTTCTTTAGATATAGCTCTCGGAATAGGAGGTATACCACAGGGAAGAGTTATCGAAATCTTTGGACCGGAATCTTCCGGAAAGACTACTTTGACTTTGCAGATAATTGCCGAGGCGCAAAAAAAAGGCGGCATAGCTGCTTTTATCGATGCGGAACATGCCTTAGATTTAAATTATGCGAAAAAAATAGGCGTCAATGTAGATGACCTTTTAGTCTCACAGCCTGGCACAGGAGAAGAAGCTTTAGAAATAGCCGATTCTCTTGTAAGGTCCGGTTCGGTTGATGTCCTTGTTATCGATTCCGTTGCCGCGCTTGTTCCTAAAGCGGAAATAGAAGGAGATATGGGCGATGCGCATATGGGACTTCAGGCAAGATTGATGTCTCAGGCGCTGAGAAAACTCACTGCAGCTATATCAAAATCAAATACGGCCGTGATTTTCATTAATCAAATCAGAATGAAGATAGGTATTATGTTCGGTTCTCCCGAAACCACGACCGGAGGGAACGCTCTTAAATTTTATGCTTCGGTACGTATCGATATACGCCGGATAGGTTCTATTAAAAAAGGCGATGAAGTAATAGGTTCTCGTACCAAAGCAAGAATAGTCAAAAATAAAGTTGCTCCCCCGTTTAAAGAAGCGGAGTTTGACATAATATATAACAGCGGTATATCTACAGAAGGCGATATAGTAGACATAGGCTCCGAAAGCGGAATTATCGATAAAGCGGGAACATGGTTCAGCTACGGAAAAGAAAGATTAGGTCAGGGAAGGGAAGCCGCTAAAGAATTTCTTAGAAATAATCCTGATATAAAAAATGAAATAATGGGGAAAATAATGAAGCATTTTAATTTAAAACCGTAAAAAAATTAACCTTAATTAATTATTGTTATAATCTAAAAAACCTTAATTAATTATTGTTATAATCTAAAAAAATTAAACTTAATAAATTATTACCGCCAACTAATCATAAATTAATATGGAAACTGATAAGATAAATAATACAGATAGTATTAATAGCGCTCAGGATAGTATTGTTTCGGAACAGCGGAAGCAATCTCTTACGTTTATCGAAAAAATTCTGACGTATTCAGTGAATAAAAAAGCTTCAGATGTTCATTTAAAAGTCAATTCCGCTCCTATTTTCAGAATTAACGGAGAATTAGTTCTTCAACCGGATTTCGGAGTGCTTTCGAAGGAAATTATAGATAAGATTGCTTTCAGTATGATAGATAAATATCAGATGAAAGTTTTTCAAGAAAATAAAGATATTGACCTCGCATATAGTCTTGCCGATGTCGGTAGATTCAGGGTAAATATTTTTTCTCAGAGAAACAGTTTAAGTATAGCTATGAGATATATACCGTTCAGCGTGCCTTCTATTGATACGCTGAGTTTGCCGCCTATTGTTAAATCGGTTGCATTAAAAGAAAGAGGTCTAATTTTAGTAACCGGTATCACCGGAAGCGGAAAATCCACGACTCTGGCTTCGATGATAAATTATATCAATGCTAATAAGTCGGTTCATATAATCACTATAGAAGACCCGATAGAATATCTTCATAAAGATATTAAATCCATAGTAAACCAGCGTGAAATAGGTATGGACGTATATTCATTTTCACACGGGCTCAGGGAAGCGTTAAGGCAGGATCCCGATGTCGTTCTTGTAGGAGAAATGCGAGACCTTGAAACTATAGAAACCGCCATTACCGCTGCCGAAACCGGACATCTTGTTATGAGCACGCTACATACGTTAGACGCTCAGGAAACTATTAATAGAATTATAGCCGTTTTCCCTCCTTATCAGCAAAAACAGATCAGAATACAACTAAGCAGCGTCATGACGGCTGTTATCTCGCAGCGCCTTATCCAAAGGGCGGATAAGCAAGGCAGACTTCCTGCCGCAGAGATATTAATAGGCACTGAAACTATAAAAGATTGCATATTAAATGAAGATAAGACTTCAGGTATTCGCGATTATATAAAAGCAGGAAATACGCAATACGGAATGCAGACATTTGACCAGTCATTGTACGGTTTTTATAAAAATAAACTGATTAGTTATGAGGATGCATTAGCCGAATCGACCAGCCCTAACGACTTGGCTTTGCTTATATCCGGTGTAGATTCCGCTTCTGGAGTAGGGTCTTCAAACCAGTCCGTATGGGAAATAAAATGAAAGTACTAAAAGGCAATACCGAAAAGCTTCCTATGGATTATGCGTTAAAACTTCTGGCAATTAAATCATATTCAGAAAGTTCAATGGCTCAAAAATTAATTAAGAAAGGATTTTCTACTTCGTCTATAAGCCAAGCCATAAAAAAGCTGAAGGATTTAAATTATATAAATGATGAAAGCTACGGCGAAAATATGATAAGAGTCGGCAAATTGAAAATGGTTGGTAAAATGAAATTAGCTTATCAGATGCATACCAAAGGAATAAACAGTTCCTTAATAAATAATCTTTTAGAAAGTCTCTATACTTCGGAAGAAGAAAAACAGATTGCCGAAAAAGCTCTTGAAAAAAAGAAACCTGCTTTAATAAAATATAAAGAAGACAGAATAATATATAAAAAAAAATTGTATGATTTTTTGCAGAGAAGGGGTTTTTCTTCCGATGTCGTCGAAGATATAATAAATGGGAAATTCTGAAAAAAATATTAGGCGCTTTGTCTCCTAATTCACTCTAAATTAATAAAGGATTAATTTTAATGAAATATTTACTTTCTAACGAACTTCGGGAATTATTCATCGCTTATTTTAAAGAAAAAGGGCATAAACATGTTCCTAGTTCGTCCTTGATTCCCGCTGGCGATGATTCAATAATGTTTACCAACGCCGGCATGGTACAGTTTAAGGATTATTTCACAGGGATTTCCAAACCGCCTTTCAACAGAGCCGTAAGCGCTCAAAAGTGCATGCGCGCAGGCGGTAAGCATAACGACCTGGAGAATGTAGGAAAAACTACAAGGCACCACACTTTTTTTGAGATGCTCGGCAATTTTTCATTTGGAGATTATTTTAAAAATGAAGCTATTAGCTTTGCGTGGGATTTTCTCATTAACGAACTTGAGATGGATGCCGAAAAACTTTATATAACCGTTCACAAAAAAGATGAAGAAGGATATCTTATATGGAAAGATAAAATAAAAATTGATGAAAAAAAAATATATAAATTGGACGATGATACAAATTTATGGCAGATGGGGGATGTAGGCCCGTGCGGCTATTCAAGCGAAATTTTTTTTGATACCGGTTTTTCCGAATGGGGGCATACAGAGTGCGATGTAACATGCGATTGCGGGAGATATTTAGAAGTATGGAATTTAGTATTTATGCAGTTTGAAAGAGATAACAACGGAAAACTTTCAAATTTGCCAAAACCTTCGATTGATACCGGTATGGGGCTTGAAAGAATGGCAAGGGTTCTTCAGAATGTTAAATCAAATTATGATTCCGATGTTTTTATGCCGTATATTAATGAAATTGAAAATATAACCGGAATAAAATATCAGGACGGGAATAATCTTTATGATACTGCAGTGAGGGTCATAAGCGACCATATAAGAACTTCCGTTTTTCTTTCCTCCGAATCAATTTTTCCGTCCAATGAAGGCAGAGGATATGTTTTCAGAAGAATATTAAGAAGACTGTTCAGATATGCTCTGAAATTAAATCTTAACATCAGCAATTTAGTTTATATCGGCAACACTGTAGTCTTGACTATGGCCGCATTTTATCCTGAAATCAGGGAAAATTTCGGTATATTTGAAAAGATTATATCGGACGAATTTGAACGTTTTAAAGGAACTTTAAATTCAGGCATAAAATTGCTTGAAGATGAAATTAGCCGCCTTAAAGCTGAAAATATAAAAACAATAAACGGCGATTTTGTTTTTAAACTATACGATACCTACGGTTTTCCGGTTGACCTGGCTATAGACGCTGCTTCCGAAAATAATTTAAACGTTGATTTGGCTGGTTTTGAAAAATTAATGCAAAATCAAAAAAATTATTCAAAGCAGAAAAAAGGTAAAATAGATTTTACCGGTCTGGATTTAAATATAACTCCAACCGTATTTGTCGGTTATAATAAACTTGAAGAAGAAGCAGAGATAATCGGTTTCTTAGACGAAGAGGTCAATTTATCAGATAGTCTTGAAAATGACGCTACCGGATTTCTAATTGCCGATAAAACCCCGTTTTATGCCGAAAGCGGCGGACAGGACGGCGATAAAGGAATAATAGAATGGCAGACGGGCTATTTTAAAGTTGACAAGACAATTAAAACAAAATCTGGCGTATTTTTGCATCACGGCAGGATAATCGACAACGCCGGATTGGGAGCTGGGACCGGGGCGGCAAACAGCGGTAATAGCGGTAATTGCTTACGCCGAAAGGCATTTTTTAAGGTAGACGCAAAATTACGGAGAATGACCGAGTCAAATCACAGCGCTACTCATCTTCTGCACGCAGCCTTAAGACAAGTTCTCGGAAGCACATCTTCTCAGCAGGGTTCTTATGTGGATTCCGAAAAATTGAGATTTGATTTTAATTATTCTAAACCTTTGACAGATGAAGAAATCCGCAAAATAGAAATTATAGTTAATGATTTTATATTTTCTAATTATACGGTAGAGATTGAAGAAACTGAGATGGAAACAGCTCTGCATTCAGGCGCGCTGCATTTTTTCGACGAAAAATACGGGGATAAAGTAAGAATTGTCGATATAGGAGGCGTTTCAAAAGAATTTTGCGGAGGAACTCATGTCAGAAGCACCGGTTCGATAGGTTTTTTTAAAATAATATCAGAATCTTCCGTTGCTTCAGGAATTAGAAGAATAGAAGCCGTTACGGGATACAATTATCTTAATACCGTATATATTCAAGAAGATAATCTTAACAATATAATTGTTCTTTTAAATTCAAATAAAGCCGATATTTATAATAAAATAATAAAGCTTTATTATGATTATGAGTTTATAGAAAAAGAAAATAAAGAGCTTAAACATAGCAATTTTATGCTTAAAGCAGGTGAATTATATCAAAAATTCAAGAAGATAGGAAATTATTCATATTTAATAAAAAAATTAGACAGTTTTACTCCGGATGAACTTAAAGAGCTTGCAAATATGTTAAAATCAAAATATATTTCAGGCGCCGGCGTCAATGTCAACGATCCTAACGTTAATAATTTTATTATTATATTAGGTTCATTTTATCAAAACGAAAAAATAATTTATATTGCGGTTGCAGATGGTTCCATAGATGCTGCTAAAATAATAAAATTAATGTCTGAAGAGCTTGACGGAAAAGGCGGAGGCAAAAAAGATTTTGCTCAGGGCGGCACTTCTAATTTGTCTAAATACGAAGAATTTGAAACAGACGTCGAAAGCATTATAAAAAATTATTTGAAATAAAGATTTAAATTTTAATTATAAACATATATAATAGAAATAGAAAGTGTAATATCATAATAGAAATGGTAGTTTTTTGCACATTTTTTGTTTGTATCGATTATAAGCAAGATAATATTAGATAGAATAACATAAGTTATAAAAGCTGTTAGAGATATTGGATATTACGATATATATAACAGCGGATAGTATTAAGATAATAATATAAGATAACAATAGATAATATAAGATAATTTATGAAGACCATTAGAATATTCGGGCGTTCTGATTCAAAAAAATGCAATGAAGCTATACGCAGATTGATTCTTAAAAGAATAAATTTTAAACTTTACAATATAGATACAGATAAAGACGCTTATAAAGAATTTTTAATAATTGCGGGACATGATGCCGAAGTGCCTTGTATTATCGATGAAAATAATCGTAATATAACATTAGACGAAATAACATTCAATGAAGCTATTTTTTAAAATATTTGCCGTATGTCTTATCGTTTCTGCGTCATATTTTTTAACAGGGTGCGCTTATAATAATATTAAAGAAAAGACCATTCCTATACGTAAAAGTCATGTTTTTATTCCTGAAAAAACAGTTATAAAAAAAATAACTGCAAATTATAAAGGATTCAGAGATATTTCAGGAAGGGCAAAAATGCTCTATTATTACGGCGGAACGCCTTATGAGGAATCTGTATTCTATAAATATTTAAAAGGGAAATATTTAAAATTTGCAATCATGGATATGTACGGAAATGTTGTTTTTTCGTCTAAAATAAATAATAACGGAGCAACTTTTACCAATACATACCGAACTAAAGAAAATCCAAATCCTATAATAAAAGTCTTATTTAATAAAAAATATAAGATTAAAAGCATTAATTCTTATAAAAGAATATTTAAATCGGTCAGATTGCTTCTTAATTTAGAGAATACCGATAAAATAAATAAATCGGATATTTTTTATAATACTGAAAACGGATATTTTTTTGAATATAAACGGGCTGATAACGGCAGCGGGTATGCCGTTAAAAATACCGTATTTAACGGCAATAGTCCGCAGACGTCCAATATGAACGCAATACATAAAACAGAGTCAGAAAATACGGCGGCTGCTTTTGCAGGGACAAAACAAAAATATTATTATATTTACGTTAATAACAATTTTCTTATAAATAAAATTGCCGCTATAAGAAACAAAAAATTCATTGAAACGATTGCATTTAGCAGATATATAAAGAAAAACGGCATTTATCTTCCGTTAAAAATTGATATTGACGATTATTTATATAATGTTAAAATGATTATTAAACTCTCAAAAGGAAGCAAATTAACATTAAAAAGCAAAAACATTAAAAATTAAAATATGAAAAAGCTAAACATTGCAGTTCTCGTTGCTATATTCGTTTCTATTATTTCTTTTTCTTTTATGCTTTCAGGGTGCGCTTCAAAAATTACTAAAAAGTTCTTACCTCCTCGGGTATATTATAAAAAAGCTTTATATGAAGCAAAAAATAAAAATTATTCCGCCGCATCGAAAAATTTTAAAACTCTTATAACCAACTATCCGTCATACCGCAATACGAGAAAGGCTGAATTAAAATTGGGCGATGTTTATTATTTTGCCGGAAAATACATTGAAGCTGCCGGAGCATACACTGATTTTTTAGTTCTTCATCCACGTTCCAAAGAAGCTGCATTCGCAATGTTTTATATAGGAATGTCGCATTTTAAAAGAATTATGGCAGTAGGAAGGTCTCAAAACCAAGCAAAAAAAGCAAAAGCTGAATTCGAAAAACTTATTTCTAAATATCCTTACAGTAAATTCTCAAAAGGGTCATTAAAACTGATAAAACTTATAAATATACACCTTTCAAAAAATACATTTTTTACCGGATTATATTACTTTAATGCCGAAATGTGGAAACAGGCTGCTTATATGTTTAAAATTGTTTTAAAACAATATAAAGGATATCCTATAATTCCTAAAGATTTATACTATATCTATATATGCTACAAGAATTTAAATAATAATACGGAAGCCGATAAATATAAGGAAATGCTTTTGTCTCATTTTTCGGGAAGCATATATACAAAAAGAATAGCTTGAACAATTATAAATCATTCTTGACAATTTATACCGAATTATGTAATAATCCTTAGAATAAATATTTATATTATTATATTAAATGATTATTATATTAAATGTGTCTGCCGGAAATAAATAATGCGGCTCAGTAATAACTGTCTTTGCAGTTGTAAGTTTTGTAAGTTGTATAAATGTACCATGCCGTATATTTACGTAAAATCAAGTAAGAGTATTTTCGTTTCTTAAAACAAAAGCGGTTTAAAATCAATACTGTTTAAGTATTGCAAATAAAATAAATATAAAATTAGAAGAGAGGGATATTAATATCCAAAAAAAATTCGATATCAATGAAGAAATTAAAGCTAAAGAAGTCCGCGTAGTCAATGATGAAGGCGGACAATTAGGTATAATCGGTTTAGCGGACGCTATTAAACTTGCCAGAGAAAAATCTTTAGACTTGGTTGAAGTTTCAAAAAATTCAACGCCGCCGGTCTGTCGTATAATGGACTATGGAAAATTCAAATATGAACAGAACAAAAAGGACCAGCTGGCAAAGAAGAAGCAGGTTATTATTCATACTAAAGAAATAAAATTTAGACCTAATACCGATGACCACGATTATAATTTTAAATTAAAAAATATTATTTCTTTTCTTAAAGAAGGGAATAAAGTTAAGCTAACCATTGCTTTCAAAGGAAGAGAAATAATCCATACCGACCTCGGCGTAAAGGTGCTGCAGAGGGTTGTTGAAGATATTAAAGACATAGGAGCGCCGGAATCACCGATTAAGCCGGATGCAAAAAGGACATTCAGCACAATAGTCGCGCCGTTGAAGGGTACGCCGCGCGCTCAGGCTAAATCGCAAGATTAATTTTACAAATAAATAATATCGATAAGCTTGTGCGAACCAAGTATTGATTATAAATAATAAGTAAAATAATAAAAGTCGTTTTGAAACTTCTTCTTAATGTTAAATCAAAAAAATAATATATTTAATAGAGGATATAAAAATGAAAAAAATAAAAGTTAAAACCAGCAAGGGAGCAAAAAAAAGATTTAAAATTACCGGCACAGGTAAGATCATGCACTACAAAGCCGGCAAAAGCCACATATTAACGTCAAAAGCGCACAAAAGAAAAAAAAGATTGGCTAAGCAAGGGGTCGTCAATGCAGTCGATTCTTTAAATATAAAGAAATTAATACCTTATTTATAATTTATTATTCATTATTATAGAAATTAAAATAAAACAAAATTAAATTTAATATTAAAAATAAAGGAGGCGTAAAAATAAAATATTTTGTCATCGTATGTAAATAAATATTAATTAATTTGAATAGACCTCAATCTGATATAAATTCAATATTAATTATTGGTTATATATTGTCAAAAAATTTTATTTTACGATTTAGTAATGCCTAGAGTTAAAAGAGGAATTTCCGTAAGAAAAAGACATAAAAAAGTACTGAAACAGGCTAAAGGCTATTACGGCGCAAGGCACAGACTTTTTAAAACGGCTCAGGAGGCTGTCGATAAAGCCTTAAAATATTCATATAGAGACAGAAAAGTTAAAAAAAGACAATTTAGAGCGCTTTGGATTGTACGTATTAATTCCGAATGCAGAAAAAATGGAATTTCTTATTCCGTTTTTATGAATATGCTGAAGAAAAACGATATATCGTTAAATAGAAAAGTTTTATCTGAGCTTGCTTTGTCTGATCCGGCAGGATTTTCAGAGATTGTTAAAACAGCGGCTGCTCAGTCAAGATAATTTTCTAAAAATGTTATTTTAAGAATTTTTTTTTAAAATTATAAGTAAGATACCTATAAATTCATTGCACATATTTATATATAGTTCACAAATAGTCTAATTATAATTATAAATTTATATAAAATAAAAATAAAAAATGTCTTTAACAAAATCGGAAATTTCTTCAAAAGTTCATGAAAAAGTCGGAATTTCTAATAACGATTCGCTTAAATATGTAAATTCTTTTTTTGATATGGTTAAATCTGAAGCCGAAAGAACCGGATTACTAAAATTTTCCGGTTTCGGAAATTTTGCGGTAAAAGAAAAGACTAAAAGAAAAGGCAGAAATCCCCAAAATGGTGAGGTTATGTACATAAGCGAAAGAAAGGTGCTCAAGTTTAAACCTTCTAATGTATTAAAAAATAAAGTAAACAGACAAAAAAATGGATTGGAAGGATGAAAAAGAAAAAGTTTATTATAAGATTGGAGAGGTAGCCGATATTTTAAAGGTCGGAACTTATGTCGTAAGATACTGGGAAAAAGAATTTAAATTTATTAAGCCTTTAAAATTAAACAGTTCTCACAGGCTATATTCTAAAAAAGAGATAGAGAAACTTTTGGTCGTTAAAGATTTACTTTACGATAAAAAATTTACTATCAAAGGTGCTAAAAATGCTTTAAAGTCAGGCTCTTACAAATTAATCGGAGCCGATGCCGTTAATAATGCCGCAAAAACTTCAAAATGTGCGAATAACGCAGTATTACAGAACAATTCAGCGGTAACAAACAGCGTATCATCAGGCAATGCGGAAAATAATAATAACGGCAGCGACGGTTTAGATATTACAGATATTGATATTATCGGTATTAAAGATAGAAATAAAAACCAAAGCGATTATGCCGCTCATAACAGTAAAATGAGCGAACGTTCTGAAAATTTAGGATACATAGACGCAGGAAAAATTATCGAAGAGCTTAAAATAATTAAAAATATTTTATTTCAAAATATTCATAAATAATAAAGTCAATCAAACATCTAACAATATTAATAATCTCATGCTGCTTTTAGAGAGATTATCCTTCAATCTATGAACATTCTTATTTCAAACGATGACGGAGTTTTTGCATCAGGAATAAATATATTGCTGGATGAATTTAAATCTTCCGGAAAAAATTTTAATACCGTCGTCGTAGCTCCGGATAGAGAAAGAAGCGGCAGTTCGCATTCCCTTACCCTTGACAGACCGTTGAGAATCCATGAGATTAAATCCGGAATTTATTCAGTTGACGGCACTCCGACCGATGCCGTTAATATCGGCGTTAATTCTATATTGCAATATAAACCCGACCTTATCATTTCCGGCATAAATTACGGCGGAAATATTTGCGACGACGTAACATATTCCGGTACGGTTTCCGCCGCTATGGAAGGCGCAATAATGGGCATAAAATCAATAGCCGTTTCTTTAGTCGTAAATAAAGGCGGGGGATATCTGCTTAAAGACCCTTCTTTAGAAGACGATCTTGAGCTGTCTTTCAGAAAAGCCGCAATATTTACGGTTAGTCTTGCCAATATAGTAGCGGCGATAGAACTTCCTAAGTTTACTTTTTTGAATGTTAATATTCCGCAGACAATTATACAATCGCCGGATTTTGAATATAAAATAACAAGGCAGGGTAAAAGATACTTTGAAGATTTTGTTGTAGAAAAAGAAGACCCCCGCGGCAGGAAGTATTACTGGATAGGCGGTAAAAATATAAAATTTGAAGATATTGAGAACAGCGACTATGAAGCAGTTCATGCAGGTTTTATTTCTATAACGCCGATTCAAATTGACCTGACAAATTATGATGCTATTGAAAAATTTAAAAATATAGATTTTTCGTTTAAAGATTAAATTATTTTATTTTATATTTCTCTTTATGGCAAATTATAAAAATTTGATTGAAAAAATGATTAATAGATC
>JAKAQK010000138.1 GCA_021822625.1 bacterium
GTAATGCCGGTTGTTTCAAAACGGGTTGATTATGAATCTGAGCTGGCGGTAGTTATCGGTAAAACTGCAAAAAATGTTAAAAAATCAGACGCTAAAGATTTTATATTCGGTTATACCTGCTTAAATGACGTCACGGCACGGGATTTACAGACTAAGGATATCCAATATACCAGATCTAAGGGATTCGATACTTTTGCTCCCGTAGGTCCTTATATAGAAACAGAAATAGATAATCCTTCCAATCTTGCGATTAAAGGCTATTTAAATTCTGAATTAAAGCAGTCTTCTAATACCTCAGACCTCATATTCAGCCCTTTTGAATTAGTTGAATTTATCTCAGGCATTATGACGCTTTATCCGGGAGATATTATTTCTACCGGAACGCCTGCAGGCATTGGGGCATTAAATCATAAAGACATATTTGAAATTGAAATTGAAAATATCGGCATACTGAAAAACTTCGTAGAATGAAATTAAATGAACCAAAGCGAAACGTAAAGATAAATCATAATCGGACAAAAAATGCCTAAGAAAAACAATATTTTTTAAATTGTTAATAATTTATTCGCTTCAGGGCATTAATTCAATATACTCAGAAAACAATATTTTTTAAATTGTTAACTAATTAGGAGAAGATAATACCAATGAAACATACAGACGCTGCAGACCAAAGTTCATTTAAATTTTCTGAAAGATTAAACAAGCTTCCTGTTTATCTTTTTGCCGAGATTGACAGGCTAAAACAGGAAGTTAAAGCCAAAGGGGTCGATATTATCAGTTTTGGTATCGGCGATCCTGATTTGTCAACGCCAAAAGCTATTGTAAACATATTGAAAGAAGAAAGCGAGATAGATATAAATCAAAAGTATCCTTCCTACGAAGGTCTTTTAAAATTCAGAGAATCTGCCGCAAATTGGTATAGTAAAAGGTTTAACGTTTCTTTGGATCCGCAGACGGAGGTTCTTTCTTTGATAGGTTCAAAAGAAGGAATAGGGCATCTTCCTCTGGCTTTCGTTAATCCGGGGGATATCGTTCTTGTTCCTGACCCCGGTTATCCGGTTTATAATGCCGGAACTATTTTTGCAGGCGGTATTCCTTATGTTATGCCTCTTAAACAGGAAAATGATTTTCTGCCGGATTTTTCTATAATTCCTGAAGACGTGCTTAAGAAAGCCAAGATTATGTTTTTAAATTATCCCAATAATCCGACTTCCGCTAAGGCAGATAAGTTTTTCTTCAACGAAGTAGTCAAACTTGCAAAAAAATATAGTTTTATAGTAGCGCATGATTTTGCATATTCTGAAGTATATACTGGGGATGCCGAGCCCGAGTCATTTTTATCAGTCAAAGGAGCAAAAGACGTAGGTATTGAATTTCATTCTCTTTCTAAGACGTTTAATATGACGGGATTCAGAATAGGTTTTGTTTGCGGGAATAAACAAGTTTTAAGCGGACTTGGAGCGGTAAAGACAAATCTTGATTCCGGCGTGTTCCAGGCAATTCAACTGGCAGGCGCATATGGTTTAGACAATGAACTTGAAGTTATTCAAGAGAATAATAAAATATACAGAAAAAGAAGAGAACTTCTTATTGAAGGGCTTGAACACCTCGGTTATGATGTTTATAAATCTGATGCGACTTTTTATGTATGGACAAAGGTTCCTGCGGCGGGCGTATCATCGAAGGATTTTGCCATGTCGCTGCTTAATGATAAAGGAATTGTCGTAACCCCCGGTTCAGGTTTCGGCGAGTTCGGTGAAGGATATATAAGATTCTCGCTAACTATAAGCGAAGACCGCATAAAAGAAGCTCTTGAAAGAATGGCATAAAATATTAACATAAATGCAAAAAATAAATATAAAGTATTTGTACAACGTATTAACATAAAAGCATCAAGTATAAGATATGGATATAACGTATAACTATAAAACATTAAATATAAATATAAATATAAAATACAGATATCAAGTATAAATTATTAAAACATCAAATATAAAGTACAGATATCAAGTATAAATATTAAAACATCAAATATAAAGTACAGATATCAAGTATAAATTATTAAAACATCAAATATAAAGTACAGATATCAAGTATAAATTATTAAAACATCAAATATAAAGTACAGATATCAAGTATAAATATTAAAACATCAAATATAAAATACATAAAATACAGATATCACAAGTATAAATATTAAAACATCAAATGGATGTTTATTTGGGTTTAGGAAGTAATTTAGGCAACAAAGAAGTTAATTTAATTAATGCGATTTCATTAATAAATTTAATAAAATTAAATGACGGGGGAGTTTTAAAATTAATTAAAGCTTCTAGGGTATATAAAACTTCTCCGGTGGGTTTTAGCGAAGATGAATGCAGACAAGGTATTATTCCTGTATTTTTAAATTGTGTCGTTCTTTATAAATACGAAAATAATATTGATAAAGATAATATTATTAATAAGATTGATAATAAATGCGACGCTAACGGCTGTTTCATAGAAAGCGGCTTTACCGGCTGCAATAGCGGAAGCGTTGAAACCGCGGAAATTGTTGTTGTTGATGATGATAACGATAAAATAATGACCGATTATACTTATTGCGGTTACGAGAATATCGGCATTGATTTGTTATTAAAACTTAAAAATATCGAGAAAGCGCTCGGCAGAAAGTTTGATTATAAAGATTGTAAAAAGGAATGCAAGGATTCATTTATCAAATATCGTCCCAGAGAAATAGATATTGATATATTACTGCTTGGCGAGAATATTTTTTCGCATCCGCATCCTCCGCATCCTCCCATATTAAATATACCTCATAAAGAATTAAAAAATCGTAAGTTTGTTTTACAGCCGTTATTAGATATAAATGAAAATATTGTCGACCCATTAACTAAAAGATTATATAAAAATATACTTTGCGATTTTATCGAAACAGAAGAAGGCAAATCTCAATCCATTAAACCTTACGGTGTTTTTAGCGATAATTATTTAATGATTGATAAAATATAAATTATAATAACAAACAATTAATCAATAAATTAATTAACTAAATAATTAACTAAATAAACAATTATATAAACAAATAAACAATTAATTGAATAATTATTAACTAAACAACTAAATAACTAAATAAACAATTATACAAACAAATAAATAATTAATTTAATAATTAACTAAACAAATAAATGAACGATTATATAAATAAATAAAGCGCTAAACAATAAAATCTAATTGGGATATATTGCGTAACTAATCGGTATTATGTAACGTTAAAATACGATGCTGTATATATTCCTTCTATTACTGTTTGTATTTATTTCCTGCAAATCTTCTCTTATAGTCTTGATAAATAGTCTTAATAAGCCTTATAGTCTCATTGTATCTGTTTGTTGCGATTTACGATTATAAAACCTGAATTAAGATGTTCTCTCTCATAGTCTCATTGTATCTGTTTGTTGCACTATAAGTATAAAAAAACATCACGCACGAAACGCACTATATTCTTGTCGCCTTAATAGCAGCTGTTCTGTTTGCTATACATATATTATAAATACAAATCCATATACTTATTCAGACTGTGCTGAATTAACTCTATGCAAAAAAAACTCATGTCATAAATACAAATCAATATACCCAATTAGATATCAAAATTTTTTATAATCAAAATAATCAACATAATCAAATAATAATTATAAAATTTTAGAACGCTAACGGGCGACCAGCTTCTCTTCGCAAACTACTTTGTGCGGCAGCTTTTGGTCATACATTGAAATTAAGCCTCTTTTGACTTCCATCATTTGCGGTTCTAAAGACCCGAATCTTTCAATTAGAAATTGAGCGGCTACCTGCGGTTTAATTATATCTCCGCATGTAAAAATATCAACCGCAGCGTAGTCATACTCAGGCCATGTATGGATAGACAGATGCGATTCGGCAATTATGACCATTCCGCTGATACCGAACGGGTTAAATTCGTGAAACTTATGTTCTACTATTGTAGCTTTTGCATTTATTGCTGCATCAAGCATAGATGTTTCCACAAATTGTAAATCCGCAAGAATATGCGGTTTGCATTTTTTTAACTCTAAAAGCAAGTGTATTCCAAGAGAATTCATTTTTTTAACCTCCATATACATTATATTAAAAAATAAAAGCACGATTTTTTATTATATTGCATATAGATAAAAATGCAAGAAAAATTTATTAAAAAAGTATATTTTTTAAGTTTTTAATTTAAGATAATGACACTGCCGGCAACGCCGTTAAGTTTTCCGTTAAATCTTAATAGTCTAACCGGATTATATGAACCGGATTTTGGATTGATTTCATATAGTGTTTTATAGAAAATTCCATGTTTTAAAATATTGTCGATAAAAAATAAATCTCCGCTGCCGTTTTTAGATAGATTGCCGATATAGCCTCTGATGCTTGCTATATTTTTTATAGACGCACCAGCCGCAGCCGTATTTTGGTACTTGTTTGCATACTTGCGCTTTAGATAATGCGGCCTAATTTTTAGTCTTAATATATTATTATAAACATATCCATTACGAAATGAATGTTTTAAAATCCATATAATATTATCGTTATGTATAGAGACTATCGGCATTGCAGAAGAGAATTTACCTGAAATAGCATATACACGTTTAACATATTGATTGTTTAATTTTTTATTTAAATATTTGTTTTTAATTTCTTCAATATAATTTACAGCTCTGCCATTTTTAAATTTTAATCCGCTTAGCAGCAAATTGTCGTTTCTATCGAACGTCAGATAAGAAACATAGTTTTTAAGCAGTATTTTTTTCTGCAGATACATAGAATGATTATTATTTATTTTAATTCTGCATAAGTAATTATTGAACGTATTTTTGGCGTATGAATATAAATACGAAATAATCCATAACGTATTATTTTTATTATTTACGGCGAGATTGCTCAGTATTCCGGAATTTCTGCGTTTTATAGTCAGACATTTTTTTATATCGGTTTTATTAAAATTTTTTGACAATTTTGATAATGAGTAAATGCTTCTTATATATATAT
>JAKAQK010000139.1 GCA_021822625.1 bacterium
GGGATACGCTGACTACAAAAGCCTTATCCAATTTTTTAAAACTTGCGGAAGAACTTAAATAAATAATTAAACCATATTTTTATTATCTTTTGCGATAACAAATACAAGCTAATATTCTCGCTTGGTTGCATATACGCTTCTATGCCTGCATAACCCGCAATTAGACTACGGTCTTTCTTTTCCGCTGATTTCATTTATCTTTATCTTGATAATAGCCGTTCTTTTATTTAATTTGGATTTATGATTTTCGACCATTTCTTCCGTTAATCCAATATATCCGCCTTCGGGAACGCATTTTTTAATTAAAAGTATTGATAAGGCTTTCGGACGTAACCATTCTAACTCCGGAGGTAACCGCATCGAATATGTTGCCGTCACCTCAACCAAGCTTGCGCGATGACCCTACGTCTTTTCACGCCGACAGGGTTAGAATCCTATACTGCATCAACATTATCTCATTATCTGCCGCCGTTATTTTGTCAATAAGATTTTCACTTATTTTACACTGCATGCGCCGATTCTTTTACCGGTAATTTCGATATTTGAATTAGCATTCATCGTCCTGCCTTGATATGTGTTGATAGTATTGATATGTCCGTGCATATGCATTGTTGTATCGGTTGGAAAATCTTCAAAAATAAGTTCTTTCATATCCGTCCCGACCCTAACAGAACATTCAAAGCGTGTAATTACTGTTTTGCCGTTAATAGTTACTACAGGCTTTGGACAGTTAGCCGGCATATTAGGATTTTTATGCATTGGCGGTTTAAGTTTATTACCCATGCAGATTGAATAAGTCGATGTTATAGGAGGTGCAGAATACGCAAGTCCCGAAACAGATGTTGTGATTGTTTCGGTATATTGCCACAATCCCGGCAAAAACAGCCTGCTTGCAAACGCGACTTTAGTAAATGCTATGCTCATAACTATAGCAATTATTACAAATATTTTTTTCATATTAATTCTCCTATTTTTTAAAAATTTCAAATTAAATAAAGTTATTAGGTATATTTAAATTTTATATTTTATATATTATAAATTAATCGCATTATATATCGCGTTTGGCACTTAAGAACCGCCATTATGTTATTTTCAGAAATCCGCTATTCTAGTAATAATTAATAAATATGCTGTAAATAACAGAAATAAAATTCCATGCGCTATACTATAGCAAGCTAATCAAAAAATTTTATATTCTCATAATGCTCTACAATTGGAAATGGTTCAGAGAAATGATGTAAAAGCTTTTTCCATTCTTGATAATTAGACGATTGACGAAATCCTTCAGTATGGTCTTCAAGTGTTTGCCAATAAACTAATAAAATGTATTTGCCTGAAACTTCGATGCAGCGCCGCAATTCGTGAGAGACATAGCCCTGCATCGAGGATATTATAGATTGAGCCTGCATAAATGCGAGTTCAAAAGCATGCGATTCTTCTGGGCGGACATTTAAAATTGCTACTTCAAGAATTGTTTCGGGCCCTATTGAAATATTCATATATTTTAATTATTAAAATTACAATAATGATAAAAAATAATAAGAATTAATTAAATAAATCTATTAAATTTCTTCAATTTTTATATACTTCGATAACATATTAGAATCAAATGCGGAAAGATTATTAAAAAACTCTAATTGAAAAGACCCAGACAATCTTGATTTTAATGCGGCGCGTTCTCCGCATATTCCTATAAGCACAGCTCCGGTCAGACCCGCTTTGAGATAATTGTTATCTATTGAAGCAAATGCTCCCATAACGGAAGACGATATACATCCTGCTCCTGTCATCTTAGTTAGCAATATATCTCCGTTGTGAACGGAATATGCGGTAAAACCGTCGGATATGACATCTTCTTTGCCGCTTACGCATATTACGGAAGAAGTTTTTAAAGAAAGTTCCTTAGCCAAAGTTTTTTTATCCTCTACATGACCTGCAGAATCTACCCCTTTAGTTTTAAGTTTTATACCTGATAAGTTAGCTATCTCCGATTCATTTCCTCTAATAATGGAAAGTTTTACATTTGCCATTATTTCTTTAGAAGCGTCATTTCTTAAACAGCTTGCTCCGGCTCCCACCGGGTCGAATATTACAGGAATATTTTTTTTGTTTGCGCAGCTTCCGGCAAAAATCATTACATCTATCAAATCTTTAGTGAGAGTCCCTATATTCAGGACTAAAGAATTAGATATCGAAATTATATCTTCCATCTCTTCTTTAGCATAAGCCATAATAGGGCTTGCCCCTATTGCAAGCAAGGCATTGGCCGTTACGTTAGTAACAACCATGTTGGTTATATTATGAACCAATGGATTTTGTTTTTTTAAAAGTTCTAAATTTTTAGATAAATCATTAACGGTTATCATAACTTTTGATTTAATTTAATTTAATTAATTAATTTAATAAGTTAATAAAAAATATGCATAACAATATTCTATTCATTATATACTATACATAGTATATTGATAGAGTTATAATTTTTCAATAAAACTTTTTATTCAAATACATTTATTTTATTATATTTCAACATGATATATCATCTATGCAAATCTTATTTCTCCCTGTTTCTTTTGCATTGTATAAAGCCGCATCGACTCTATAGACAATGCTTTTTGATGTATCGTTCTGTTCAATATCGGTTATTCCGAAACTGCAGGTAATGGAATCGCCTATATTAAAATTATGTTTTTCTATTTTGAGCCTTAATCTTTCAGTAAGTTCTTTTGCCGTCGGTATAGATGTCTCCGGCGATATTATCATAAATTCTTCACCGCCGTAACGTGCGAAAAAATCTGTCGACCTTAAGTTTTCTTTTATTAAAGCCGAAATTTCTTTTAATATAAAATCTCCGGTTTCATGACCGTATGCGTCGTTTATATTTTTAAAATGGTCAATATCAAACATAATAAGCGACAACGGTCTATTGTATCTTAGAGCCGCGTTAAGCAGTTCCGCAAGTTTATTATCGAAAGAACGGCGGTTATTAATACCGGTTAAAGCATCAATTTCTGAAAGTTCTTTGTATTCTTCTCTTTCAATTAAAATATGCTGTTCTTTTAATATCTGGTCGGTAACGTCGGCAAATATCGCAAGACCTGTCTGCTCGTTATTATAAGTTATCGCTGTTCTAAACAGGTCTATATAGCGTATTTTTTCTTCGTCAAGATATTGATAGATAAATCTCGAGGAGAATTCTTTATTAAAATACGGTTTAAATATCGGGGTGTTTGAATAATAAAGATTTTCTTCTTTAATGTTGAAAAAAATATTAACGTTTAAATTTAAAAATTCTTCTTTGCTATAATGAAACAAATCAAGGATAGCCGAATTTACATAGATAAATTTTTCTTGATTATACAGCGCGATACCGGAATGAATATTTTCTATTAAAACTTTGAAGAGATCTCGTTCCTGTTCTAATGCATTTCTTAGTTTTAATTCATTTTTATAAGCATCTATTTTACTAAGACCTCTGGATATATTTTTAGCGGTTTCTTCAAGCAATATCTTCAAGTCGTCATCAAAAATGTTTTCTTCATTATGATATATCCCGAACAGCGCCCATATCTCGCCATTTCTTAAAATAGGCAGATTTGCGGTTGATTTTACGCCAAAACGCTCTGCCCGTTCTTTCCAAAGAGACAAAAACGGCGATGAAGCAAAAGACTGAATGTAGCACGATTTTTGTTTTCGCCATGTTTTGCCGGACGTTCCCTGACCTTCCGGAATATCTGCATTAACAGAAATAAAGACATCGTCAAGATACCCTGTCTCGCCGGCGGAAGCCAGAAATTGGAGTCTTCCGCTCTCATCGGGTTTTGCAATATATGCAAGTTTAAGATTTCCTAATTTAACGGCGCTTTCACAGACAGACTTAAACATCTCGTTTTCATCTTTGCTGTCTGCCACAAATTCATTTATTTTAGCTAAAGCTGCATTAAAATCATACAATCGCCTGGCGCGTTCCTGCGCTTGCACTTTTTCGGTTATATCAGTGATGACCGCCAGTATATAATGTTCGTTATTGTATAAAATTAAAGATATGTTTGTTTCTACATTTTTTATGCTTCCGTCTTTAAGTTTATGTTTGAAAATAGCCTGATTATATCCTTCGTTTAACGCCTTAGTTCTGAAAATTGCCAAATCGTCTGCAGGAATAAAAGGATTTATTACAGCAATAGTCATATGTTGAAATTCATCTTTAGTGTAACCGTAAAATATTTCAGCTTTTTCATTGGCATCTATTATAAGACCCGTCTCGACGTCAATGATGAGTAATGGGACGGGAAGCTTATCGAAAAATATTTTCAATCTCAATTCTGTATTATTAATAATTTCAGGCGGCATTTGTTAATCGGTTATTTATCTGAAATGGCTCATATAAGTTATTATCGGAAATGGCTCATATAATTATGACGTGTGGAGTATTGTAACACGCAATAATAAAATACTCAAGTATAAATAACTGTTCAGTATTAATCTCTATTTGCTAAAGCAAATTATGTACGCTAGAGTTTTATATAATATATTTCCTTTACAGTTGCTGCATCAATAGGATATTATATATATCTATTATATCTATATCTATCGCTATAATTTAATTATACAAAGACATATATAACATATAAATAAGTTATATTTTGTCTATAATCATATATAATTATAATTACTTTTAATACGGTGATTTAATTTACGATGACACGGCAATGCGTTATTGCTCTTGATTCCGGAACTACCGGAAACAGAAGTATTATTTTTGACGGCAGAGGTAAAATTATTGCTAATTTTTACTATGAATTCCCTCAAATTTTTCCTGCACCGGCATGGGTTGAGCAAGATCCTTTCGATATTTTAAATTCTGCCGTAAAATCGCTGCAGGAAGCGGTATATTTCTGTAAAAATAATAATTACGATATTTTATCGCTCGGCATAACAAATCAAAGAGAAACCTCAATACTATGGAACAAAAAAACAGGAAAACCGGTTTACAACGCTATTGTCTGGCAATGCCGCAGGACGGAAAAGATTTAGAT
>JAKAQK010000140.1 GCA_021822625.1 bacterium
GTCCCATTCGAAATTCATAGTATCATTTTTACATATTTTATACAAATATGTAAAAATATCTGATTATAAAAAAAATTGCTCCTAAAAATTGCTCCTGATTTATTTACTATTAGAAAATGAACAAATAAAGGCAAAGCATGTTTGGCACGGGCGGGAGCGGTTTGTCCGTAAACGCAGGCGGGAGTAAGCAAATAAATAAATCTGACCCCTTTAATTCCTTTAATTCTGCCTCTTTATTGAATCTTTCATCTTTAATTTCTATAATTTACGGATTGACATTCCATAAATTTTAATTATTTTATGGATTTTTATGTGACTGTTCTTATATAATATAGGTATTATGATTAAAAGGGCATATAATATTAATGGACTTGTATGTTAAAATCAGACTATATTAAATAGTAACACAGTTTCTGTCACCTTTTTTTGACACCTTTTTCAGAAACGCAGAATTGGCAAGGGTTTCATAAATTAAATAACATAGTTGACTTTAATTCTTATATATTCAATAAAGTTTTTATTGTTTGTTTCAGGACTTCCGTATCTTTTGAATTTAATTTACCGATTTTATTCTTCAGTCTTTTTTTATCTATCGCCCTTAACTGAAATATCAGTGCAACCGAAACGGAAGACAAATTATTGAAAGAATCTGGTGAAACTGTGAAAGTAAACGGAAAATTTGAAGCTTTTATTTGCGTGGTAAAAGGAATTATAAGAACGGTAGGAATTTTGTCTATATTTTCAGACGTTTGAACAATAATCGCAGGTCTTAATCCTTGCTGTTCCCGTCCTTCCGTAGTTGAGGCAGGAATTTCGACAAGATATATATCTCCAAAAATCAAGATAAATTAACCTCAAAATTATTTAAAGCCTCATCGCTTAAATCGTCCCATTCCGAAAATTCTTTTTTAAGAGTAAAACTTTTTTCTTTGGCGGCTGTTTTTGACTGCAAGTATTCTATAAAGTCGAGAACCTCAAACTGCTTGTCTTCGGGGAGAGTTTTAACGGCTTTGATTATTTTGCCGGATAAATCTATATCTTCGTCTTTAAAAATATTAGCGTTCATATGATTAAACTTCATAAAATTAACTTAATTATATATTTAAAATATATCACTATACGGAAAGATAATCAATTAATTTTTCTTTATTAAAATTTAAAATAACAGTAAAAACAAAAACTCCCGACCGCGTCAAACGTAGTCGGGAGTGAGATACGTAGGCGGGCACTTATGAAAGCGAAGCTTTTATGCCAGCCGGAGTGAAATAAATCCGATACCCTTTTCCGGATACCTTTTCCGTACAAATTGTCAAGGGTTTCAGAAATTAAATAACATTACTTTAAAAATATTTGATTTAGTAATACCTTAGTGTTATAATTATATTAATAAAATTTTAATACAAGATATTAATATTTAAAGAGGTATAAAACATGAAAACGTTAACCATAAAAAAAACGAAAAAAGAATAGCCACGAGCATAAAACTAAATAAAAAAACAGAGATTTCGCTAAAGAATTCTTTAAGAAATACAATCTTACTTTAAGTGACGGTATTAACATATTTCTTGCCAAGGTAACTCAAGGTAACTATGGATAAAAAACTTCCTTTCGAGATTGAAATACCTAATAAAGAAACTATGAAAGCTATTAAAGAAGCGGAAAGAGGAGAGGTTGATTATTTTAACAGCGTTGAGGATCTTATGAAGGATTTAGAAAATTGCTAAAATATCGAGAACTAAAAAATTCAAAAAGAACTATCAAAAATTATCTTTAATAAAAGAGGATAAAGAGATATTTTATTCCATTATTATACAATTATCGAATCAAAAACCCTTAGAACCCAAATTTAAAGACCATAAACTAACCGGCGATTTTAATCATTGCCGTGAATGCCATATAAAAAACGACCTTCTTTTAATTTATCAAATTTTAGAAAACGAGTTAAGACTTGTAGATATAGGAACCCATTCCTAATTATAACCCATTCCCAATTATTTAGATAAACATTTGGATTATATTTTGCAATTTTCCTCTTAAAATAGAAAACTTCCGATCGCGTCAAACGCGGTGGGGAGTAAGAGAATAAATAAATCTTGTATGTTAAAATCAGACTATATTGAATAGTAACACAGTTGCTGACCCCTTTATTGCAGTTGCTGACCTCTTTATTTCAGCGAACCAATAGCCGATAATTGTTATAGAAAGTTATTGGTTGAGTATTTAATAAATGAATATAAAAATATAATAGTAAAGCACTTATGAAAAAAACTTCGATTATTTTAGCAAAATCTGAAATTGTATTTAAAAATTGTTTAGTTATTTTTTATCGTATATCGTATATAATATATTTATGAAATCTATAATAGAAAAATACGACATGATTCTTGAGGCATTAAAGAACGAACTAAAATTGTTTTACGGAGAAAGGCTTATATCTGCCGTTGTATTTGGGTCGGTGGGAAGACGTACGCCGAATTATAATTCGGACATAGATATTTTAATAATTGCTGAAAAATTGCCGACAGGCAGGATAAAAAGAATCAAAGAGTTCGGGTTGGTTGAAGAGAAACTGGAATCCCTAATCGGTTCTCTTAAAGATTCCGGCATCAACACGTATATTTCTCCAGTAATTAAAACGCCTGAAGAAACTGCCTCAGGAAGCCCTTTATTTCTTGATATGACTTTGGATGCCCAAATTTTGTTCGATAAAAACGATTTCTTCGCAGATGAACTTGAAAGACTGCGTAAAAGATTAAATGTTTTGGGGTCAAAAAGAATATATAGAGGAAATGCTTTTTTCTGGGATTTAAAACCTGATTACAAGCCTAACGAGGATATAATAATATGACATCAAAAGGTCTTGCTTTGAGTTATCTGCAAAAATCTATCGCAAGATTGGATATTTTAACGGTTCTTCTTAATAAAGAAGATTATTCCGACGTTATAAGGGAGGCGCAGGAAATAGTAGAGCTTTGTCTTAAAGGCATTTTGAGAAGCGCCGGTATAGAACCGCCAAAATTCCACGATGTCGGTCCGTTATTTCTTGAGTTTAAAGATAGGTTTCCCGCTATACCTCTTTCTGACGTTCAAAAAATTGCACAAATTTCAAAAGACTTAAGAAAAGAAAGAGAACTGTCTTTTTACGGAGATATAGATTTTATTCCAACTGAAAGTTACAGCAGAGAAGATGCTTTAAATGCCATAGAAAACGTAAAATTCGTTCTTGAACACGCGCAAAATATAATAAAAGTCGATTAGCCCTCTATTATATTTGCGGCTATCCATGCTCTTTTAATATAATCTGTAAAAAGGTTGCATCAGTAACATTGCAAAATTACAGGGTATGTTTGCAATATGATATAGCGGGTAGGGCGGTTTAACCACAAATTCAGTCTGGAGTAAGAGAATAAATAAATCCGTCCCCTTTATTCCGTCCCCTTTATTGCCTTTATTGTAGGAATCATTTAAAACAAAAAGGGTTTAACAATTTTTATTAATTGAAGAGAATTATTAAATATTTTTGTTTTGCAACTATACTGACTGCTACCGCATTTTCCCGCCGGACATATTAGCCGATTTTTTGCATATAGCAGTCAATTAGGGGCTAAGACATTTAAGAGTTTATTCCTTTATTGCCGTTCCTATAAATTAAAATATGTTATAATTAAATTATGAAAAAGCTGACGGATAAAAACATCAAGTTTCTAACGGTGAGTTAAGGTAAAAAAAATAAATATAAGTGACGGATATAATTAAATTATACTAAGGAGTTGCAAATGATAAAAAAAGAAGAAGAATTTTTAAAAATTTTAACTGAAAATAAAAAAAAAGCTGAAGATCAAAAAATCAATTGGGAATCAAATAAAAAAAGTTGGTTGAAAGACATAGAACAATTTTTTAAAAAAGTTGAAGAATTTCTAGAGAAATATAAAGAAAATGATTTGATTAAAATTAAGTATGAACCCTTCTATATTACAGAAGAATATCTGGGTAATTATCAAACAGAGCAAATGATTATGACGACTGCTGACAATATGATAGCTAAATTTATCCCCAAAGGTAGGAATGTAATCGGGGCAGCAGGAAGGATAGATCTAGAAGGGAAAAATGGTACCGTTAGATTTGTTTTGGTTGATAAAAGCTCAAAAATGCCTATGATCAAAACTCAGATTTTAGCAGGTAATGAAAAAACCGTAAATTACGATATTAACCCGATGGAAGTTGTTGTAAAAAAAGAATTAGTATGGAAAATTGCTACGCCGCCGCCGAATATTCAATATATTGAATTCAATAAAGAAAATTTTATTAATTCTTTAATGGAAGTTATGAATGCCTAAAAATATATATTTTTCAGGACAAAATCTAACTTTAACTGAAATTGCAAATTATTATCGTAGTGTGCAGGACGCGATTTATTATTATTTTGATAAACATCATAATCTTAATAATTTTTTATTTTACACTATAGAAGAAATAGAAAATGAAAAAATTAAAATACTCGATGAGCTAGAGAAAAATTGTGTGTTTATGGTTTTAGCATCATTAGAAGCCAGTTTTAGAATAGATTATTTACAGAGATGTCTTTATAAATATAAAGATCCTATTTCTAAAAAATTTAGATCGTTATATAAAAAGTATGAAGAAAGAGTATCCCTGGAAGATGAAATACTTAAAACTTGGAAGGATTATAATGAAAGAGAAATAAAAAACACTTTATGTAAACTTATTGAGGCATTTAAATATAGACATTGGTTAGCACACGGTCGATATTGGAAACCAAAATTAGGTTCTAAAATTTATGACTTTTCATCAGTTTATATATTGGCAAAATTTATTTATGAAAATTTGGAATTTTACATTTGAGGAATATTCGAAAATATTAACGAAATTTACCGATTAATTATTATTATGATATAATTAATTCATGGAAAATAAATATTATATATTAAATGCAGCGAAACAAATAATTACCGAAGAAGTCGAAAAAGCCGGATATAAAACCGAAGCAGTTTATCTAT
>JAKAQK010000141.1 GCA_021822625.1 bacterium
ATATTTTCAAACGCACTGAGTAAATATTCTATATTATGTCCATCTATAGGTCCTATATATGTAAAACCGAGTTCTTCAAATATAATACCCGGACCAATCATATTTTTAAACAATTCTTCGGTTTTTGAAGCCAGTTTTGCAAATTGCAAACCCAATAAAGGTATGGACTTTAAAAATTTTTCAGTTTCGTTTCTGAATTTTATATAAATCTCGCCGGTTAAAATTTTGTTAAGATAATTTGAAAAAGCCCCTACGCTTTTTGATATCGACATTTCATTGTCGTTGAGTATCACTACGATGTCTTTTTTCATTGCGCCGGCATGATTAAGACCCTCAAGCGCAAGTCCGTTAGAAATGGAGGCATCGCCTATTACGGCAATAATTCGTCCTCCGCCGTTTTTTTTTGTTATATCATCTGCAACAGCCATTCCTAAAGCTGCAGATATAGAAGTGCCTGCATGACCAGTTCCGAAAAAATCATATTTGCTTTCGTTTATGGACGGGAAACCTGATAAGCCGCCCAACTTTCTAATAGAAGGGAATTTATCGCGTCTTCCGGTAAGCAGCTTATATGCGTAAGATTGATGACCTACATCCCAGATAACCTTATCATCTGTCTCTATGTTGAATGATTTTAGTAAAGCAATAGTCAGTTCGATAACGCCGAGACTTGAAGCAAGATGCCCGCCGTTTGTCGAACATACAGAAATAATTTCTTTGCGGAGTTCTTTTGCTAGCAGGTTAAGGTCATCCGGATTTATTTTTTTGATGTCGTTAACGTCGTTTATCTTATCTAATATCATTTTTTATCTTCTTATCATGTATTATTATTTTAATATTATTTATATATTGTATATATTATTTTATTAATTGTTTGTTCTTTTTGTTAAATATATTAAATAGATTCTATTAATTTTTAGTTTGTTCTTTTTGTTAAATAGAATGAAAAATCTTTTAGCATATCAAAATTTATGTTTGTTTTGTCAAGATATGATATGCCTTTGTCCGTATATTCTTCTATTAATTTTTTAGTTGCTTCAACGCCGAGAATCGATGCAATATTTGATTTATTATTATTTTTATCAATCCCTGCGGTCTTTCCCGTAATTTGACTGCTGCCTGTTACATCCAATAAGTCGTCTAATGCTTGAAAGGCGAGTCCTAAATAAGTTCCGTAATTTTTCAAAGCCGCTACCAGAGCGTCATCGGCGTCTCCTAAGATTCCGCCCATAGCGCAGGCGGCTTTTATAAGGGCGGCAGTTTTTTTATCGTGTATTTCAGTCAGTATGCTGTTATCAACCGAAATGCCAGAATTTGTAACGTCTAGGAACTGTCCTCCCACTAAACCACCTGCTCCAGATAAAAAAGAGAGTTCCTGAATTATTTTTAATATCGTAGCGCAGTTAAAATATTTTACATATTCGTTGTCGGAGATAATTATAAACGCTTCTGAAAGCAATGCGTCTCCGGCAAGGATTGCGGCAGCTTCGCCAAAAACTATATGATTTGTGGGTTTTCCTCTTCTTAGATTATCGTTGTCCATTGCCGGCAAATCGTCGTGTATAAGAGAATACGAATGTATAAGTTCTATTGAGCATGCAAACGGAAGCAATTGAGTTTTGTTTTTAAAGCCTAAACATTCCGCGGTTATAAGCAAAAAAATAGGACGAATTCTCTTGCCCCCAAGAGAAACGGTATAGTACATCGCATCGTTTATAGAAAAATCGGTTGATATTTTTGTTTTATCTTCAGAATTTTTAGCTGAACTATTTTTTTTTGATAGACAAGCGCTGTTATTATTATAATTTTTTTGGAAATACTCATATAAGAAATTATTAATAATTTTTTTGTTTTGTTCTATGTAATCTTCTATTGAATGCATATAATAAAATTAAATTTAAGATTAGTTTTCTAAGCTCGTTATTATTAATTATTAATTAATTATTGTAAACTGTAACGTCGTCCAAAGAAGTTTTTGTATTTTTAGATATTTGTCAGATTTCTTTAACGTCAGAAATCTTTAACGTCAGAAATCTTTAATATCAGACTTCTTTAATATCAGACTTCTTTGGCGTCAGACTTCTTTGGGGTTGCCGTCGTTATCGGTTATATTTTCTACCGTATCTATATTGCCTATATTATCTAAAGGTTTTGTTTTTATATCGCCGTTTTTATCGGACATTAACTCTTCTACCTTTTTTTCGGCAGCATCTAATTTGTTGATGCAATATTTAGAATATATAACCCCTTCCTCGTAAATTTTAAGCGATTCCTCAAGGCCCAAATCGCCTTTTTCAAGGTTAGCGACATTTTCTTCGAGTTTTTTTAAAGCTTCTTCAAAGCTTAATTTGTTTAAATCTTTAACGTTTATATTCATAATACTCTAATTATAATCTATTATTTATTAAATTAAAAGCGGGAAATTGCAATTTTAAATTTTCATATAAAAACGGCACTGCCGCAATTAAAAGCAATAAATTACAATTTTATATTCAACGTATAGGATAACGGATAATGTAAATTTATAAACTGCCTGAAATGAAAAAAATACAAAAATTAAATAATAATTTATTGCATAAAATTTTAGATGTAATATAATATATATAAAAATATAATAAATAATAATTAAATATATAATAAATATACAATTTATATATATTGACTATTTGTGTATTTATGTATAAATTATAATAAATAATTTAACATTATGTCATTGGAGGATTTAGAGGTGGGCTCATTAACTTTACTAAATTTTAAAAACCTGTTTTACATTTTTGTATTATTTGGGGCTCTAATAATGCTTATCAATATGGTTGTAGCTTCCTCTCTTAAAAAAAGGATTCCAGGAGGCTTTGTAGGAAAATGGCTTGCTATTATGTTCGTTTTTATGCTGTTTTTTTTCATAGCCGAAGCCGGAAGCTTCTTTTTTATTTCATATTTAACTAATATGGATCTGGCATATTTTCTCATTTCTTTAGTTTTATTATTCGGTTCTATATTTGTAGCTATAGTTAACAGATTTATTTTTCACTTAATTAAAGAATTAGAGGTTCGAAAATAATATTATGGATGTTAAAGGAAATATAACAAATTTAGAACTATTTGATGTATTAAAATTTTTAGATATATCGAAAAAGACCGGTGTTTTAAATCTTCGTTTTGATAATTTTGCGGCTAAACTTTTTTTGAAAGACGGTTTATTAAATTTCCTGTCTATTTCAGAAAATTCTATTCTTGAAAAATTTATAATGAAATATTTGAATATCAGTAAAGAAGATTATTTTCAAATGCTTGAAAAGTACAGAACTTATTATAAAACTACGGCAGGATTTGATATATATTTTTTTAAACTCGGCGTTGTTCCGAAAGATAAAGAAAATGATTTTATTTCTAACTATATACTTGAAACTATTAATTATATTTTATTTTTATCTAACGGCGAATTTTCTTTTGATGAGAAGCCCCTTCCGGAAGTTATAAATTTCGCTTCCCCTATAAATCTTCTCCCTGTCCTAATAGAAACAAAAAAAAGAAGGGATGAACTCGCAGTAATTTCTAAAGTTATACCTTCAAAGCAATATGTTCCTTCCGTTGTCACAAATAGAACCGGTAATTCAAGACCGTTAAGTCTTTCGCCTGCAATATGGAATGTTTTATCTCTTATTGACGGGAAAAGAACGGTTAATCAGATTATTGCTCTTTCCATTGAAAATGATTTTTTTATTATAAAAACATTATATAATCTTCTGCAAAGCGGATATATCCGTCTTGAACCGCCTCAGAGCGCTAACTCTGTCAATATTGACATTGTAGATTCTATCAAAAAAATATTAAAAGAACAGTTAGGAAAAAAAGCAGATAAAATTCCTGTAGATTTCAGTCATATTGGCACCGACAAGCAATCTCTGACTAAAATTGTCAATGAAATAGAAAGATATGTGTATATGTTCATCGATGATAAAAAAGCGGCTAAGATAGATTATCTTCTCAAACAGCTGTTGACGGTCTAAATTTATGGATTTTATTATTTTCGAAAATCTTAAAAATAAATATACCTGTCCTTTAGTTTTAGGCATTTTCGGACATAATATATCTTATTCCGTTTCTCCTGTTATTCATAATAAACTGGGGAATATTTTAAAATTAAATCTTTGCTATAAAAAATTTGATATTAGTCCTGAGCATTTTGCGGAGGCATTTAACGGCTTTAAAGCTCTTAAGTTGGACGGCGCAAATATTACAAAACCTTATAAAATAGAGGTCGTAAAATATTTAGATAAATTAAGCCGGGAAGCAGAAATGATAGGAGCCGTAAACACCGTAAAATTGGAGAATAATATTTACAAGGGTTATAATACCGATAGCTGCGGTTTTATAAAAAGCGTTAAATATGAATTCAATTTTAATATAAATAATGCAAAAATTGTAATTATCGGAGCCGGCGGCGCTGCTAAAGCTGTTTTATATTCCGTGCTGAAAGAAGGAGCTTCAAAGATACATATAATAAACAGAAACCAAGAAAAAGCAGCTCAATTAATTGAAACTGCAGCCGAATGGAGTAAATATAATAATTGGCTGAATATCCAATCGTTATCATATTCCGATTTTCTTTCCGATAAAATTAAAGACGCATTTAATGACTGCAATTTAATTATAAATACCGCGACCCCGTCCAAAGAATCAGCCAAAACAATATTGTCGCTGCCATTCAGCAAATTAAACAGGAATGCCCATGCGATAGATATTTCATACAATCCTCCTGAAACACCGTTTATGTTAATTATGAAAGAAAATAAAATTAAAACCGCAAATGGATTTTCAATGCTTATTTTTCAAGCCATCGAGAGTTTTTATATATGGACGGACAAAAAACCAGCTTTTGATTTTACTATTAATGCTTTAAAATAAAATAGAATAAAGTTGAATAAAATTGCCGGCTAAACGAACTTTATCTATGCCGATAAAATTTTTATACGACAGACCGCATAATATATGGAGATCGGA
>JAKAQK010000142.1 GCA_021822625.1 bacterium
AAATGATAAAGAAATTAACGAATTTAATAACGGCGATAAAATCCTATCGGCGTATGTGAGGCTTGCAAGGGGCAGCATATCAAATTTAAACGATTTAATATCAGGAAATTATATAAAACTCAGAAATGAAATTTTTGAGATTTTTGTCAGCGAATCATTTAGCAAAAAGTTACCTTTTTATAATTATAATATGTCCGATAAGTTTAATAATATTATAAAAAATTATAAAGAAAGCGGGAATAAAAATAATAAGTCCGGTAATAAAACCGGCGTTAAAGCAAGAAATACAGATAATAATAGTATAGAGATAGATGAGGGCTATATTTTTGAGATTATACTTATTATACTAAGAGATATTTTAGTTTATTTAGTTACAAAAAATATAAAATTAATATATAATGTAGATATTTACGAAGAGATTAAAAAAATAGCTATGCTTGATAATTTTGATGAAGAAAAGATTTCCGAAATGCTCGAAATTACCTTAAGCCATATTAATAATCTCAATTACAATCTAAATAAACATATTTCTTTAGATAGGTACTTTTCGGCAATATGACGCCGATATAGCTGATACATAAGATATAATTGCCTATATAATAATATGTATTAATTATATTTATAGCATTATCACAATAACATATATAATGTGCATATAATAATGTGCATAATAATAAATAATAATAATAATAAATAAATCATAATAAACAACAACAATCATAAATTTAAATAATAAACAATAATAATAATAAACAATAATAATAATAAACAATAATAATAATAAATTTAAATAATAATAAAATTGAAATAAAATATAAAAAATATGAGAACTGTAAAAATAAAACTTTATGAAGGCGCAGAATCCGAAGAATTTAATGCATGCGCTTTAAATATTGCAATAGGGGACAGAGTTTTAGTTAAAAAAAAGGGTAAAATTTTTCTTGGTATTGTATCAGAGGCGCCTGAAATCAAAGATAATGGGCAAGACTTGGCAAGCAGCGCGGAGCAGATGTCTTTAGTATTAAGAAAAATAAACGGTAATGAAGACGTAAGCGCGTTTCAGTATCATCCTAAAGAAGATGAAGGATTTGTTTTTTGTAATCAGCGAGTTAAGGAATTGGGCTTGTCGATGAAACTTCTTAAGGTTAAATATCTCCCTGCTGAAAATAAGATGATTTTTTATTACAGTGCAGAAGAAAGAGTTGATTTTAGAGAGTTAGTCAAGATTATGGCGGCAAAATTTCATTTAAGAATAGAGATGCGCCAGATAAATATACGCGATGAGTGTAAACTTTTGGGCGGAATAGGTTTGTGCGGCAGAATGTATTGCTGCAATTCAGTCATAAAAGAGCTTGCGCCTATAACTCTTAAGGCTGCAAGCGCCAAATTTCAAAAACAGAATTCAGGAAGAATGATAGGTTCTTGCGGCAGGCTTCTATGCTGTTTTATGTTTTGCTCCTCTGACGACGACGGCTGCAAATGCGGCGGCAATTTAGAGATAAAAGAAGATATTCCGGCTTAGGTTTTTTCGCTTTTAAGGGTTAAAAGTTAAAAACGGTTGCAATTTGTTTCTATAATCTGGAACGCGCAGTCTTCTTGCAATATAAATAAATATAAATATAATATATATTGTGTATAATACGATAAAAATATGGAATAAACAGACAAAAAGTAAATAAATAGAAATAGAAACAGAAGCGGAAGCAAAAACAGAAAATAAAAATAAAAATAAATTTATCAATACATATAATACATAGTATGCATAGCATATATAGCATATATAGCCTAGATGGCCCCTAGATGGCATAGATGGCATAGATGGTATAGCATAGCATAGATAGATAGATAGATAGATAGATAAAAAAATAAGATAAATCAATAAATATAAAAATAAATGAAAAGTAAAGACGATTTTTTTTATATAACAACGCCTATATATTATGTTAATGATATACCGCATATAGGACATGCTTATTCTACGGTATCTGCCGATATAATAGCGAGATTTAAGAGACTTTCGGGGTTTAACGTGCTATTTTTAACCGGTACGGATGAGCATGGATTAAAAATAGAAAAAGAAGCTCTATATAGAGGCATTTCGCCTAAAGAACTTGCGGATAATGTCCATATAAAATTTAAAGAACTTTTTAATTCTTTAGATATTTCTTACGATAGATTTATCAGAACTACAGATGAAGACCACGTTAAGACGGTACAAAAAGTTTTTTCGGAACTTATTTCTAAAGGAGATATATATCTTTCAGATTATGAGGGATGGTACTGCACTCCATGCGAAACTTTTTTAACGGAAAAATCTCTTTTAAACGGAAATTGCCCAGAGTGCGGGAGACCTGTTGAAAAAATAAAAGAAAAAAGTTATTTTTTAAGATTAAAAAAATATGAAGAAAAACTATTGAAATACATTGACGATAACCCTGATTTTATTAAACCGCCTTTCAGAAAAAATGAAGTAGTAAGTTTTATTAAGGAAGGATTAAATGATTTAAGCGTATCAAGGACGTCTTTCACATGGGGTATTCCGGTCTGCGAAAACAACGAACATGTTATTTATGTTTGGTTTGACGCTTTAATTAATTATCTGACTGGAGCAGGCTATTTATATTATCGAAAAGATGAAAAGCATAAAAAAGAAAATGATTTGATCGATGTTGACGCAGATGATATAGCCGAGTCTGCAACTGCGCCGAGTAATAATAATTTTATTAATTATTTCGGCAATCTTCATCATATCATAGGAAAGGATATACTTAAATTTCATACGGTATATTGGCCTATTATGCTGTTAGCTTTAGATATTCCTCTCCCGAAGACGGTTTTTGCTCATGGGTGGTGGCTAATGGACGGCAAAAAAATGTCGAAATCGTTAGGTAATGTCGTTAATCCGGTTGAAGTTATAAATACCTATGGAGAAGATCCATTGCGTTATTATTTGATGAGAGAGGTAACTTTTGGTCTTGACGGAGATTTTACGCTAAAAAATTTTATAACAAGATATAATTCAGAGCTTGCTAATGATTTAGGCAACTTAGTTTCAAGGCTTTTAGCAATGCTCAGGAAATACAGAAACGGCGTCGTACCGATGTCTTCGGAAATAAATACGGAATTAATTGCTAACGCCTTAACTCTGCAAGATTCTTTAGATAAAAGATACGAAAATTTTGAATTTTCCAAAATTTTAGAAGACGCTTTCTTATTTATAAATAAAGTTAATAAATATATAAATGACAGCGCTCCCTGGAAAATAGACGTCAATAATGAAACTGAAAACAAATTCTTAGATTCGGTATTGCGAAGTTCTATTATTGCCGTATATTATATTTCTTATTTTATTTATCCGTTTATGCCCGGTACATCGGATAAAATAAATTTTATGCTGAACGCTAAGTTTTTTTCTGACGGCGGTCGGTTTATTGTACCGGAGGATATATTCAAAGAAGGTTTTAAAATATCCGATGAAAGCGTTATGCTTTTTCCAAGATTAAATATATCCGGCAGTAAAAATCAACGATAGGATAATAGATTGCAATTGCAGTTGCGGTTGCTGCAAGTTCACATTTTGAACTTAATTTATCAAAAATAAGCAAGAAAACTCCCGCTTCTTAAGCGGGAGATGAATTGCTAAAAAAGTATTTGATAACATCAATTAATACAGTAATATAGGATTACAGTCATGATAGATTCACATTGCCATTTAGAGATGAAAAATTTTGACGCAGACCGTTCTGCCGTATTCGAAAACATGGAAAAATTTGGCGTAACTCATGCCATATCCATAGGCTCTTTAGCGGAAGACGAAAGATTGGAAAAAACGATTCAGATTGTCAGCGAGCACGGCAATATATTTACAACCCTCGGAGTTCATCCAAAAAGTAAATATAAAAGTCTTAGCGATATAAAAAATTTGTTTGAAATAAATTTTTCAAATTTAAAAGAAAAGGTTGTCGCTATTGGAGAGATAGGGCTTGATTATTTTGAAGACGGTGAAAATGCGATAGATAAAAAAAAGCAGGAAGAGTTGTTCAGATTTCAGATTGAACTTGCTTTAGCTAATAAACTTCCCATCGCCATTCATATAAGGGATGCTTACGACGAAGCATATGAAATATTAAAAAGCTATCATAATTCCGATTATTTATTTTACGGAGGAGTTATTCACTGTTTTTCAGGTAAGAACGCCGAAGAAGCCGATAAATTTTTAGACCTCGGATATTTTATTTCAATAGCAGGCAAGATAACATATAGAAAAAATCAGCATTTAAGAGATATAGCAAAAGTTCTTCCCGATGAAAAAGTATTAATAGAAACAGACAGCCCTTTTCTTGCCCCGCAAAAATATCGCGGAAAAAGAAATGAACCGTCTTACGTAAGATTTATTGCTGAAACAATAGCAAATGAAAAAAATATTGAGCTGGAAAAATTTAAAGAATTAACCGTGCAGAATACCGTTAATCTGTTTTCCCTTAACGGAGTAGATAATTTTTATCCTGCCGTAGCCTATAAAATTAGAGATTCGATTTACATCAATCTTACGAATAAATGCACGAATCAATGTGTTTTTTGCCCTAAGTATCAGAACGGCGCAGTCAATTTTAATGTAAAAGGATACAATCTTGAATTAAAGCATGAACCCTCGGAAACAGAAATTTTATCATCTATTTTTCATTATTATAATTTCAAAGAAGTTGTATTTTGCGGACTGGGAGAACCGACTTTGCGTTTGGACGTTCTTAAAAAAGTAGCGGCAGAGCTTAAAAATAAAGGAATTTATGTAAGACTCGATACCGACGGGCTTGCTAATGCCGTTTACGGCAGAAACGTAGCTAAAGAACTGGGAGAGTATATAGACGGTATAAGCATAAGTCTTAATGCTGCCGATAGCGATTATTATAATGCGGTTTGCAGACCTACGATAAAAAAAAATAGCGGTTTAAACATTAATCCTTTTAACTCAATTTTAGAATTTATAGACGAATCGAAAAAAT
>JAKAQK010000143.1 GCA_021822625.1 bacterium
ATCAAAAATAGATTTATTAATTTCTCTTAATACGCTAAAATCATTATAAATCAAAAAATTAGAACTTATAAATAATACAACCAATACTAAGCAAATTTCTATTATAATTGATAACGTCAGTATATAAAATATTTTTTTTTCTTTATTCATAATAAGATTTAACCATAAATAATAAAAAGAATAATGTAAATGACGAAGCCGTAATGAACAAAAAATAATAGATATTATCTTACCGATTAATTGCCATTATTTTTAAAATTAATTTAGCATTAAATACTAATATTGTCAATTAAATAGCAATATTTTAATTTTTGACGATTAATCGGAAATATATGCCTATATTTTTTATTTAATTTATTTATTTAATTTATTTATTTAAACAAAAAATCGTAATTTGACAAAAATAGAAGCTATAATTTAATTTATTTAATTGATGATTTAATTTGCTGTTGTCAACTTTTAATTTGCTTGAAAAAATAAAATATCGATGTTAATATATAAATATGTATATCTGTATATATTAATATACTGCAATTAAACAAAAATAATTTATTAAATTTTAGGAGAATCTGACATGATTGAAAGTCTCGGCATTAAAAAAACAGTTAATTTAGATTTCGACAATGCAATTTTAAAGGTCAAAGAAGCATTTAAGACAAACGGTTTCGGCGCTATAACAGAGATAGACATTAAAAAAACTTTAAAAGAAAAAATAAATGCAGACTTCAAAAAATACACCATTTTAGGAATGTGCAATCCTAAAACAGCTATGGATGTACTCAATATGAGCGATGAAACAGGACTTTTGCTTCCTTGCAATGTCTGTATATATGAAGATAAAGAAGGCAATGTTATAGTCAATGCCGTTAACCCTGCTGCATTGCTCAGTTTAGCCGACGATACCGATGGGAATTTGAATAAAAAATCTTTAGAAATAAAGAAAATTATCGAAAAAGCGGTTGCCGATATTTAAAATTTTATAAAACAGGCTGCGTGAATAAAGAATAATATAGTTTAATAAAATTATTTGCAATACACAATAATACTTAGATTTAAATATTTGCTCCTAAAAAGTATCTTGTCTATGAACCAAGAAACCCCTACCGTAAGGTAGCGGGTGCTTCACATAGTATCTATGATATATGCATACAAGCGTCTAAAATATATTATCTAATATATGGCTATATCTATAAACATATATCTTCAAGAAACATATATCTTTAAGTGTATATTGCTATATTTATTTATGCGGTCTGTTTGTTGTTTTTTTTTAATTAACTAAATTGTATCGGCAGATTTGCAATAGTATTATTTTATATTATATTTTATGGTAACATCTGTATTATACATGTAATACTTGTCTTGACATATTCCCCATGCCTAAAGACATGGATTCTGGTATCAACGGCAAATGCGGAATAACTCCGTCTAACTTTGCCTGCTCCAAGAGAAGATGTCCCTTCTGCAATATTCCAAATAAATGTATACTTGTATATTATTATATATGTATATAATCTTACATATATAATAATATATATAGAGATTGTATGTTTTGCCTGCGTTTATACCTTTACCTGAACGCTTCTGATTAAATCTTCTAATTTTAACTGCACTTCTTCTGAATATTTTTCTAACTGCTCCGCTAATTTTTCAGCTTCGTTTTTATTGCCGCTTTGTACCGCAGCGACGAGCGCTTTTCCTGTTTCGTGAACCTTTGAATGTACTTGCCCTAACGCAATAAAAGCCGGATTGTCCCCATATTGTTCTTTGCCCGGACCGTCATACCATTTTCCCAACCTGCATTCGTGATGAGAGGTTAATTCCGAAGGGCTTACTTTTGTATTGTTAGCAACAAAAATATCTAAAACATTTGAAACCCACGTTACATGGTCGCCCTTAGTGAGCGTTAAAAGCATAGTGTCGTACGGAAAAAATATAAATTCGTTTAAGTCCTTTTTGAAACCGTTTAATAATTCATCTATGAGAACGTATAATTTTTTAAATGTCTCGCTTCCGTTTTCTAAATCGCCCGTTATAACTGTAATATTGGAAGCCATTTCTTTTGAAACGAATGATTGTTCTTCAGCGGCTGTCGCAATTCTGCTTATGCTGTCGGAAGTTTTTATAGCTTCATCGTTAGCTTTTTTTAGAACTCCTTCTACTATATCTAATGATTCTTTGCTATTGTTCATGAAATTAATTCCGTCTGTTACTTTTTCCTTAACGGCGTTAGACTGATCATTTATAACCATTGTTACCTGCTCAATTTCTTTCGCGGCTTTTGCCGATTTTTCGGCTAATTTTCTTACCTCGTCGGCTACTACGGCAAAACCTCTGCCTTGCTCTCCTGCGCGTGCTGCTTCAATTGCAGCGTTTAGAGCTAAAAGATTAGTCTGGTCGGCTATATCTTTTACTTCAGAGGTAAGACCCGTTATTTTCTGAGTGTTTTCTACAAACTTTGTAATCGATTCGCTCATCATTTGGACGGCCTGCATCACCATGCCCATCTTTTCGGAAAGCTGGTTTAAAGCATTAGAACCGTCTGTCGTCTGGTCAACGGTCTGCTTTGCCGCCCCTGCAGAAAACTGTGCATTTGAGGCTATTTCTTTTATTGTCTGAGACATTTCTTCAATGGAAGAAGATGTTGTATTTGACATTGTTAATATCTCGCCTAAAGATTGATTAAATTTTGAATAGAGCACTTTAGATTGCGCCGCCGCGCTGAAACCGCCGACTACTATATCTGCAATTTCAGTTATTTTGCGTCTTGTTTCTATTGCTTTTAGAAAATTATCGTCTTTGAGGTATTTTGCCTCTTTTTTCATTAATTCTTTAAGTTCCGCATTAGTCCCTATAAAAGCTGCATTAATAAGTCTGCTTTTTTTTTCAACTTCGTTTTGTCCGCCGAATATCAAAGTGCACCTCCAAGTGTTTAATGTAAGATTTATATAACATTTTCAATACAAGTTATATAAGTTATAAGAATTATAAAAGTTATAAAAATTATAAAAATTTAAAAGTTATAAAAAAAAATATAAAAAATATTTAAACTTAATAAACTTAATAAACTTAATAAACTTAATAAACTTAATAAACTTAAAGATAAGTGAAAAAAATAAATATATATATATTAATATTTATATTTATATAATATAATTAATTGTATTTCAAGCAAAATAATACAAAAAAAAATAATAAACTCAAGAATATGCCGAATATTTATCCATAGTTAACCTTTATCTGTTGAATTTATAATTTCTAATTGCATTTTATTTGCCATTATCCAATATTTAGCCAGCAGTTAGTTAATTATTTGAATACCTGTCGTATATAGTTTTAATTTCGTATTTTATGTTCACAAATGCCGAAACGACGTCATGGTTGAAATGCTTTCCGAGTTCTCGGCTATTATAGTATATGATTCATCAAAATCAAATGCTTTCTTGTAAGGTCTTTCGCTGGTAAGAGCGTCAAACACATCGGCAACAGAGGTAATTCTTGCGCAAACCGGAGCATACAGCATACTTCGCAAGCCTAAATTTAATATTATACCTATTTTTATATTTTTTTATAATATATCAAATTTTTAAGATAATGTATAGCAAATAATAAATTATATTTAAATTATAAATTATAAAGTATAAATCAGAATAAAAAAGAAACTAATAAGATAGAGGCTATGTCAAGTTACAAAATTTATTTGCTGACCGTTTAAATTTTCTGAAAAATAGGTATCATCCATCCTAATCCAAAAGAATTTAAAATTGAAAAAATGATAAAAAAATGGTATAATTATTGCTATGGAAAAGAAACAATTTAATATTCTTATTAAAGAAAAATTTAAAAATATAAATCTGATTGCGGTTTCAAATAGAGAGCCCGTTGTCCATGAGTATTCAGGTAAAAAAATCGTTTCTAACCGTTCCGTAGGCGGTCTTACTATCGCTTTAGAACCTATAATGCGAAACCTTAACGGAACGTGGATAGCTTATGGAGGCGGAAGCGCCGATAAAGCTGTTGTAGATAAAAACAATAAAATTAAACTGCCTCCAGGTGAAGAATCGTATTCGCTTAAAAGATTATCTTTAAGCAAAGATGAAATAAACGGATATTATTACGGATACGCTAATTCTGTTCTATGGCCGCTTAGTCACATAGTCTATAAACAGCCTGAATTTAATTCAAAAAATTTTGAAATTTATAAAAGCGTAAATAAAAAATTTGCCGATTCGGTCATAGAAGAAATAAAAACTATAGCGGCGCATAATGCTCACCTGCCGGATGAAGAAACCGACAATATTATCTGGCTGCAGGACTATCACCTGTCCTTAGCAGCAAAATATATAAAAGAATACGATGAGTCGCTAAAAATCGCTATATTCTGGCATATTCCATGGCCGAATCCCGAAGTTTTTTCAATATGTCCGGAAAAAAAAGAAATTTTAGAAGGACTATTATCAAATGATTTGATAGGGTTCCATATTTTATACCATTGCCAAAATTTTCTTAAAGCCTGCGAATGGGAACTTGAGGCGCAGGTTAACTGGGCTGATTACTCCGTTACGTACAAAGGGCATAAAACTATTATTAATCCTTTTCCGATAAGCATAGATGCTAGGTCTATATATGATTTTTCAACAAATATCGACATAAATTCTGAAGAATTTAATGATTTAAAAGAAATTATAGAACCGCCCTATCAATTTTTAGCTCTTTCTGTAGATAGGATTGATTATACTAAAGGCATAAAAGAAAAATTGATGGCTATCGACCTGTTTTTAGAAAAATATCCTGAGTTTATAGGCAAATTTGTTTTTTTACAGCTCGGCGTTCCTTCCAGAATGCATATAACGGCATACAAAGAATACTACGATGAAATAAACAGCCTGACTGAACAGATAAACTGGAAGTACAAAAATGAC
>JAKAQK010000017.1 GCA_021822625.1 bacterium
TTTAAATACGGCTGCAGGTTTAGTTATAGCAATACTTTGTTTAGGATTTTTTAATTATTTTCAGAGCAAAATTATTTCAATAAAAAAACAGATGGAATACGTCGTATTGCAATTCGAAAATTTTATAAGCAAAAACGACTTAAAGGACAATAACAGTTTTGGTTCTAATCAAAAAAGAATTCAGTTTGAAAATAAAGACGTTAAAATAGCGGCTAATGAATCCGTATTAAGTTAGGCAAAGATAAATTTATAATCCTAATAGCTTATTATAATTAACGTTAGGGAGGAATGCGATAAGCGCAAAATATGAAACTAATAAACGAACAGGAAACTAAAAAAGCCAGAATAGAGTTGGTACCTATGATAGATACGATGTTTTTTCTTCTTATATTTTTTATATTTGTCACTCTTTCAATGGTGCACCAGAAAGGTTTAAACGTAAATTTGCCTAAATCTTCGCAGGGCTCTGCTGTTAAACTGCATAATTTTACGATAACGCTTAAGAAAGACGGAGCCGTTTACCTTAACAAAGAAAGAACGACGTTAGGCGGACTACCGGCTTTATTAAAGCAAAGAGTCGCTAATAAAAAAGATTTAATTATTATAAACGGGGATAAAAAAATTTATTTAAAAAGGGTCGTTAAAACAATCGATATTATAAAAAAAGATGGTTTTTTAAGGGTTTCTATAGCCGTAAATCCCGTAAAATGAATTAAATAAAAAGCAAATGGCAATTGAGAGTTTAATGTTTAATAATATTTAAAAAAGAGGACATTTATGAATTTTAAAAAAAAGAGTTCGTCGTTTTTGATTAAAAAGATGCCGTATTTATTCGCAGCGATAGCGGTTATTTCAATTAGCGGAAAGTGCTATGCGGATAAATCGGTAAATTTAGGGGAAGCAAAAATAGCCGCTTCCGGAAAGCTTTATAAAATCGAGAAAGAAAAGAAAAGTTTAAAAAAAACAGACGCTAAATTTACTAAGAAAAAAATTTTTAAATCGACAGTAACCAAATATGTCGAAAACAAAGACGAAATTCAAGCGGCCGGTCCGGTAGGCGGAGCTACGCAGGCATTAAGCATGATTCCCGGCGTACGAAGCCAGACGCTGTTCGGTCCTACCGGCGCATCCAAAGGGCAATTTGCTATTAACGGAATTCAGCAGGGTTACGGCGGATTAAACGGAGAGACCGACAACGGAAGTATTGCCGTTACGTTTGACGGAGTTCCGATGAATAACCCAGGGTCAGGTTTATGGGATACCGCATTAATGCCCGATATGTCTTTGATTCAGGGAATTAACGTAATATACGGTCCAGGCAATCCTGCTAGCCGTTGGTATAATTCTCTCGGCGGCACGTTAAATTTCGTGCCTATTCAGCCTACAGTAAAGGCTGGCGGCGACGTATCTATGACAATCGGAAGTTTTGACACCAAAAATATTAATTTTAACGTTCGTTCGGGAATGATTAAAGGATATTCGTTGGTTATAGCTGGCGGCACTACTACTTCAAACGATTATATTACAGGTTCTGGTTTTTATAATCCTACATATGATTATGCTCTTTACGGAAAACTTGTTAAAACATTTTATAGAGGAAATATTGCACTCGGCGCATATATAACGCATGCCGACATATATAGACCGCCGGTAATTCCTCTTAATCCTATTGAACCTGGTAACGGTATGACCGGAGTGACGGTTAACGGATGGAACGCAAGCGGTAACGAAATTCCCGGCGAATATTATTCGCAAGCTACAAGCGGATTTTACAGCACGCTTCCGCAGGACGTTTACAGTAAGCTTGAGCATAATTATATGTATTTAATCTATTCCCCATTAAACATTAAGATTTCAAAGAATATTGGATTGCATAATCTTACTTGGTACAGACAGGGGAACAGATTGCATATAATTAATATTTCCGGCGGACTGGGTAACGATGGAGAGCCAAACGGAGGAGCTTTTGAATATAATAATCCTCAAGAGAATATGTACGGAGATAAGATGTATTTAAGTTTAAATTTGCCTTATAACTTTGTAAAAGTCGGTGGGTACTGGTTAAACAGCGATTATGTTTCCAGAAACCAGTGGTTTAACCCTACGGGGGCATATTGTTCGGAAGCTAACGGCACAAATGAAGTAACATCGCTTTCTAATCCTTGTGCTTACAGATACAGTAATTTTCAGCAGACGTTTCAGGCGGCGTTTATTCAGGACAGGATAAGCCCTATAAAAAATCTTCGTATAACGCCCGGTTTAAGGTTTGTATCTTTTTATACTGAATATAACAATGAAGATGCTCAATATTATCCTTATACAATGCAGATAAATCCTGGAGGAGAACTTAATAATCCGACTCCATCCTCTACGACTTTTGAAAAGTTAGAACCAAGTATAGGAGCAAATTATAAGATTACCAAAAATTTGGCTGTTTACGCTAATTATGCAACCGCATATCAGAACCCGCATTTAGGCGGCGGAGGCGGACCAATGCAGAGTCCATCGCAGCCTGCAAGTATTTTACAGCCTGAAAAAAATGTGTATGAATCTGTTGGCTTTAAAGTTTTAATTCATCGTTACGGTTTTTTAAATAATTTTGTCTTAAATGCAAATTATTATCACGAAAGCTTTTCTAACGAATACTTAAATGTTACTTTAGCTGACGGTACTGTAATAAATTCTTCCGGCAATTCCAACTACGAAGGTCTTAATTTATATGCCGAGGATAACCCGGTAAATAATTTGCATGTTTTTACTAATTTTAGTTATGAAAAAGCGCACTACGGAAATTATCTCGTTAATAATACGACTAACTACACAGGTTTAAACGTTCCGTACGTACCTGAATACACGTTTAACGCAGGAGCTTATTATAAAATTCATAACAACGGACTTGTGTATTCTCCGAAAATATGGGATTCTTATAATGGAAAACAGTATATGATAAATGACGTAACGGGAGCTCCGTCTCATCAAACAATGCCATCGTATAATATACTAAATGCTTCTTTAAGCGTGAGCGTGCCGTTTATCCGTAAATTTGTCGGGGTCGTGAAAAATGCTAAATTAACCTTATCGGTTTTAAATTTATTAAATAAGCAATATAACGGGTACGAATATATTTCTGCAGGAACGTATTTTGGAACAACAAATAGCATAGGACAAATTTTAGCGTATCCGGGTATGCCTATTTCAACTTATTTGACTTTAAATCTAAAATTTTAACTTTGTCTTCATCTTTCACTTCTCTATAGGAAATAACGATGTTTGTGCGGAAAGGCAGAAACTTTTCCGCACAATTTTTTTTTAATATGTTTAATATATGTTTAATATATATTGAGATGTATAGATTGTGTAGATAGGCCGTAAAATATATAAATGTAAAAATTATGATTAAAAGGAGGCTAATTAATGAACAGAAGGGACTTTGTAAAAATTACCGGATTAAGTCTATTATCGGGGTTATTTCTGAACGGCTACGACCTTAAAAAAGCCGATGCCGAAACTGCTTCAAACGCCGCATTAAATAGATATAAAAAACCTGAACATGTAGTTTTAATAATGCAAGAAAACAGAAGTTTCGACCACTATTTCGGAATGATGAACGACACCGTAAACGGACAGCCTGTAAGAATTAAAGAACTTGGTATAACCAATGGAATGGGCGGAAGCATAAAGCCTTATGACTTGGGTTTTAGTTACGTAACGCCGGATCATGTCGACCCGAATCATACTTGGGACGCTCTTCATACTATATATAATAACGGTAAAATGGACGGATATTTCTTAAACGGAATTAATCAGCCCGTCAACGACTACAAAGTTATTATGGGTTACTACGACACAAAAAAAGCCCTTTCGCCTTATTATTATTATGCTACGAATTATACGCTTTGCCAGAACTATTTTCATTCGATTATGGGTCCTACCCAGCCTAACAGGCTTTATCAGATTGCAGGTCAGTCAAACGGGCACATAACCGATGCTCCGCCGAGAAAACCATATGAATTTCCGACGATTTTTAACAGACTCGAAAAAGCTAAGATTTCTTGGAAAATATATGTGCAGGGCTGGCCTAATCCACATAAATACGTTCATCACTGGGTGCCGGTGATATGGTTTGAAAGTTTCAAAAGAGATAGAAGCTTATGGAATAAAATAAGACCGGCCGAGGAATATTTTGAGGATATTAAAAAAGAAACGCTTCCGAAGTTTAGTTGGCTAGTGCCGGATTTTGCGCATTCAGAACATCCGCCGGCAAACGTTAAAACCGGAATGTTATATACGGTAAAGAGAGTTGAAGCCTTAAGAAAAAGCCCTTTATTTTCAAAATCGGTTATATTTTTAAACTGGGACGAATGCGGCGGTTTTTATGACCATGTAGTGCCGCCAGTAGTAGATTATTACGGACTCGGAATGAGGGTAGGCTGCATAATTATTTCGCCGTTCGTCAAAAAAGGTTACGTTTCTAATGTAAGACATGAACACGCTTCCATTCTCAAATATGTAGAAAATCTTTGGGGAATCGATCCGTTGACGGACAGAGACAAATATGCAAATGGATTCGAGGATGCATTTGATAACGCATCTGTTACAAAATCTACAAAATTGTAAAGTAAATTGAATGCAATACAATATTTAAAATATAGCGACAAACATATATATTATATTACAGTTTTCGTTAATAATTCGGTTATTGAAACTACTATTTATTTTCTGGAACGTAATGAACAATTCGGTTAAAATCGTAAAGCGTATTTAGTCATGCACGGAATATAAAATTATACCCTTATGCGCCTTATTTATACTTTTTTAGTTAGAAAAAGTTTATTGTATGCTCTTGAAAATTTTTAAAATTGAGGTATACTCAAAATAAAGGACAAATGAAGCAGTATGAAGTAGCAATATGTTAAGCAATAAAATAATTAACAACGGACGTAAAAATTTGACGCAGTTGTAAGTTATACAAATTCTTATAAATTGTAAGTCATATAATAAGTCATATAAATTGTTATATTATGTTGTGATTGTTTTGCGCTTATGTTGTTATCGTTTTATGAAGTTTTGTGATTGTTAAGATTGTTAAATTATATTTATTGGAGGTGTTTTCGTCATGGCAAACATTTCATTATGGGATCCTGTTTACAGTATGAAGAATGATGTTGAAAGGATGTTCTCTGAATTTGTGCCTTCAAGCATGAAGAGATTCTGGGGTATGAATCCCGGAATAGGAGAGCCGGCGGTTGATATCATTGAAAAGGACGATTCGATTGTCGTGAAAGCTTCTATCCCTGGCGTTAATAAGGAAGATGTAAAACTCGAAGTGCATGAAAATGTTCTTATTATAAAAGGAGAGCATAAAGAAGAAAAGGAAGAAAAAAAAGAAGATTATTATAGAAAAGAGATTCAATTCGGGTCTTTTTATAGGAGCGTTGAACTGCCGTCGAATGTAGAGAGCGAATCTGCAGAGGCTGTGTTAAAGGACGGCATTTTAGAAATTGCTTTGAAGAAGGTTAAACCGGCTAAGCCTATTAAGATTGAGGTAAAATAAATTACGTTTTAGGTTTACTTTCTTTATCAATATTTAGTATGAGCCGCAGCGCGTAACGTATAGGTGTCCGTTGCGTTAGATTGCGGCAAGTTAAGTTTAATTAGTGAAGATTATGTGTTTTTGGCTGTTTTAGACCTTTTTTTACTGCTTAATTATAAGCATATTAAGCTTATTTAGCGCTACTGATAGCGTGTCGCGTATTTAAGCTTTTAAAATTGAAGGTCTGAAACAGCCATTTTATTATCATCACCGTGATTATTTTGCGGAAATATTTGTTCTGATTTTTCTAATTTTATGATTTATTTTTGCCAAAATATTCTTCCAAATTCAAGCGGTACTATAACATCTTTATGATAAGGTATTACTCTCAACGTATAATTGTTCGACGGAACCTCCGATGTTACTTGAGCTTCATAAATGAAACCGTTAATAGCTCCGGGTATGCTTTTAGTTATTTTCATGTCGGTAATGTTTGCTTTTCCGTTTAATATCGTATATAGTTGAACTTTTATCGATTCCGGTTCTATTATGCCGAGCCAGAGCATACATTTTACATTATACACGGAATTATTCGTTTCGAAAGACGGATTGGCGAAATGTATCCCGTCCCAATTTTTATTTAATTTATTTTTCCAATTTACTATTTCAAGGGCAATCTGACCATTATTTGCGTTGCGGTTTTCATAATTTTCAGACATAGATATGTATGCTTTTTCAATGTATTCTTTCATCATTCTGTAAGTAGAAAAAGCAGGTGTTAACGTTGCCATGCTCTGCTTAATTTTTTGCACCCATGCTACGGGAATACCGTCTTTATCCCTATTAAAAAATCCAGGTATTATATCGTTTTCAAGCAAATTATAAAGGGACTGAGCATCTTGTCTGTCATCATTAAAATATTGAACTTTGTCAGATTTGTTTCCTATTGCCCATCCTACGTTTTCGTTATATGCCTCACCCCACCAGCCGTCTAAGATAGAACAATTAAGACCTCCGTTTGATAAAATTTTCATCCCGCTGGTACCGCTTGCCTCCAACGGTCTTTCCATGCAATTTAGCCATACGTCGATTCCGCCCGTAAGTTTCTGCGCAATATCCATGTCATAATCTAATAAGAAGAATACCTTGTCGTTTAATTCCGGGTCGGATGCAAATTCAATCCACTCTTTAATGTATTCTTTCCCTTTCATATCGCTTGGGTGAGCTTTGCCTCCTATCAGGATTCTGACAGGATAGTTAGGGTTAGTTAAAATATTCTTTAATCTATTCTTATCGTTCAGAAGCAAATTTAATCTTTTATATTCTGTGAATCTGCGTGCAAGACCGATATATAAAGCATTCGGGTCAAGAAAAACAGCTCCTTGCGTCAAATTGCAGCATACCTGCATTTTATTCATATGTTTTTGTATCTCGTTGATCATATAAAGTCTGTTTTTCATTTCAAAATCCCATATTTCCGAATCTGAAACTTTTAAAGCAAATTTAGAATTTTCAGACGAAAACTTTTCGTGTTCAGGTAAACCGTCGCAATATTTCATCCAAAATTTATCTGATTCTTCAGAAATCCATGTCGGCGTATGCACGCCGTTTGTAATATAATCGATAGGGATTTCTTCAAACGGCCATCTGTCAAACAAATGGGAAAATAAATCTTTGCTGACATCCTGATGTATTTTGCTCACTGCATTGACAAAATTGCTACCCCTTATTGCTAAATATGCCATATTAAAAGGTTCGTCTAAATTTTTGCCGGGTGTTTTTTGTCCTAGATTGACAAAATCTTCAACGCTTATATTGCATCTTGTAATATAATGCGACAAATAATGTCTTATGAGTGAAGGGTCAAACAGGTCAAATCCTGCTGCAATAGGGGTATGAGTCGTGAATATATTTCCGGCTCTTGTTGAGGTCAAAGCTTCATAAAAATTACCGCAATTATTGGTTATCATCCAGTCGTAAATTCTTTCCAATACCACGAAAGCGGCATGACCTTCATTCATATGGCACAGATTAAAATCTATTTTTAAACTTTTTAAAAGTTTAAAACCGCCTATGCCGAGTATCATTTCCTGGATTAGTCTAATTTCCTTACCGGATTCATATAAATCTCCGGTTATGCCTCTGTCAATCGGTAAATTTACAGGGTCGTTAGAATCTAAAAAAAACAGCTTAGTATTGCCGATTTTGGCAAACCATACTCTAAGAGTTATAACTCTTTCGGGAAGAGTAATAATAATTCTAAGCCATTCGCCGGATTTGTCCCTTAATGGAGCAATCGGTAAAGAATGAGGGTCATTGTAAGGATATACTTCGTTCTGCATCCCCGTGCTATCAACAATCTGATGAAAATAGCCTTTTTGATATAATAATCCTACGCCGATTACAGGAACTCCCAAATCTTCAGCCGTTTTGAGATAATCTCCCGCCAGAATTCCAAGTCCGCCCGCATATAAAGGCAAAGACTCGTCTATTCCGAATTCCATGCTGAAATATGCAATATTTTTAATTTTTGTATTAGGATAATTTCTTGCAAACCATGTGGAAGAGGAGTCAAAATTCTTCCATTCTTCTTTGATATTATTAAGATTATTTATAAATGTTTCATCTTTGGCGAGATTGTTTAAATGGTCTAACGAAACTGTCTGGATTATAAGATATGGATTATGGGTCAGCTCCCAGAGATATGGGTCAAGCGTTTTAAAAAGTTCATCGGCTTTATGATTATATGTCCATCTGAGGTCGAAAGATAGTTCAGCTAAAAATTCTAACCCTGAAGGCAATACCCTCGTAGAAAAATGTTGAAGCATGCGGTTCCTCCAATAATTATATATTTATATATAAAGATAACTTATAAAATAGCGGCAGCGCAATAAGTCAATAAACCTATAATTTAATAAATCTCGAAAAAAGACTTTACGTTTTATTGAGCTGCCGTATAATATTATTTCTTTTATTTTATTATATTAATTATAGAATAACCGATAATCTTGAATAATTCAATATGTATTTATTATATAATTCTATTTTATAATAAAAAATCAGAATAAAAATATCAATTTTATTATGCCTGCTTTTATCATAAATTTTTATCAATTAAATCATAAAATTAAACAATAATGCTAAATACTTAAATTAAGCATTTAAAATAAGCGTTTAAATTAAATAATAGAATTAAGCAATAAAAATAAACACTTAAATTAAGCAATAAAAATAAATGATAAAAAACAATAAATAGAAAGATAAATAAATCAATAAATCAATAAAATTAAATTATAATCTAAATTATTTCAAAATGATTAAAGAAAAATGATATTTCAAATTTTGCGGATTCAGGCGAATCAGATCCATGAACGATGTTCCTTTCAATGCTTTCGGCATACATTTTTCTGATCGTTCCTTCTGCCGCATCTGCAGGGTTAGTCGCTCCCATAATATCACGATTTTTCAAAACAGCATTTTCTCTGAATAAGACCATAGGAATTATAGGGCCTTCCGTCATAAAATCGACTAAACTATTAAAAAAAGGTCTTTCTTTATGCACATAGTAAAAACTTTCGGCATCTTTTTTTGTAAGTATTGTTTTTTTTATTGCCTTAATTTCAAATCCATTATTTTCAAACAACTGAATAATGCTACCCGTTAAATTTTTTGCTACACCGTCTGGTTTAATTATTGATAAAGTTTGTTCAAGCATTCAATCTCCGAATTTTATAAATTTTATATGTTCTAATTTTTCTTTGCTTCGCTTCCCAATCTGAAACCAATTTCCAGCGCTTTTTTGTTATAATCTTCAAATCCTTTAGGCACTCTTTTCATAAGAGCTTTTTCAATAGAATCTTTAGATACTACGCCTGATATTTCAACTAAAGCTCCGAGAGCTATAACATTAAGCCCCAATAGTTTACCAAGTTCTTCCCTTGCGGATTTTTCCAAATCTAAAACGTAAAGTTTGCCTTTGCCTTTGGAAAAATCGGTCACAAGTTCTTTATCCGTTATTATTGTGCCAGTATCTTTTAAATCATTGGCATATTTGGAAAAAGACTCCTGAGTTAAAGCAACCATATAATCTAAGGAAGTTGCTTTAGGATAAGCAATAGGTCCATTTGATATTACAACTTCCGACTTAGACGAGCCGCCTCTTGCTTCAGGACCGTAATTCTGAGTTTGAACGGCATTTTTATTTTCATAAATTGCTGCGGCTTCGGCTAAAATTATTCCTACTAATATTAACCCCTGACCCCCCGAACCGGCAAATCTTATTTCAGTTATATTATCCATTTGCCTTCTCCTTATTGTTTAATTAATTCTAATTGTTTATAAGTTTCTTCAACAAACTCTAAAGAGTCTTTTTTCTCATAGATAAGTCCTGTTTTAAATTTCCCCGATAGTTCTTCGGGAGTCATATTTACGGCAGATCTATTAGGAACAGCTTTTTCTTTCTGATATTTAATCATCTCGATAGGAGATTTCATTTTATTTTTTCTTCCGTATGATATATGGCAGTTGGTTATAACTTCCAGGACAGAAAAACCTTTATGGGTTAAAGCGTCCGCTATCAATTTTTCAAGCTGAACGGCATGATAGGAAGTTGATCTTGCAACCCAAGTAGCACCTGCCGCTTTTGCAAGTTCGCATGTGTCAAAAGGCGGTTCAATGCTTCCATAAGGAGTCGTAGTGGCATAAGACCCATAAGGCTGAGTAGGAGAAGATTGTCCCCCGGTCATTCCGTAAACATAGTTGTTAAACACTATAAGAGTCATATCTATGTTTCTTCTCGCGGCATGTATAAAATGATTACCGCCAATCGCAAGAGCATCCCCGTCACCTGAAACAGTAATAACTTTTAATCTCGGTTTATACATCTTAATGCCTATTGCAAATGTCAGAGCTCTTCCGTGTGTTGTATGAATAGTATTAAAGTCAACATACCCGGGAAGCCTTGAAGCGCAGCCAATGCCGGATGTTATAACTACATCGTCTTTTTTATACTGAAGTTTGTCTATGGCTCTTAAAAGAGATTTTAATATTATTCCGTCTCCGCATCCCGGACACCATATATGCGGAAGAGTATTTTTTCTTAAGTATTTATCATAATCAAATTTAATAGTGGTTTTAGGCATATTAGCCTCCTTAACAATTTAACAATAAATTAAATATAAATTAAATATAAATAAAATAGCTGCTATGAATATAAATAAAGTTTATAAATTAAATAACCTCTATAAATACATATAAATAAATATTACTGCAGTAATATTTATTTTAATTAACCGCCCGTCTGATAGAGCGCGGTTAATTAAATGTAACGGTTAAAAATGACTATTACATCATTTCTTTAATTTTTAAGTATATCTTGTCGGGCGTTATTGGTTCTCCGCTGACTATATTAAGTCCTTTCACTATGTTATTACATGCTGCTCTTTGGACTTCCAATATTATCTGACCCATATTCATTTCAGGAACAAGTATTTTTTTTATTTTTTTAGATAATTCTTTAATTCTTTCTTCCGGAAATGGCCAAATCGTAATAGGTCTAAATAATCCTGCTTTTATCCCCGCCGCTCTTGCTATAGACAAAGCTGATTTTGCGGAGCGCGCTACCGAACCGTAAGCTATTATTAATATATCTGCATCCTCAGTCATAGTTTCTTCATATTTTTCAATATCTTTTATGTTATTATAAATCTTATTAATAAGCCAACTTTGCTCATTTTCTAACACTTCGATTTTTGCCGAAGGAAAACCTGTTTCATCGTGACTAAGTCCTGTTACATGATAGCGGTAACCTTCTCCCATAGGGGCTAAAGGTGTAACTTTGCCGCTTTTATAATTGTAAGGTTTATATTCCGAAGGCGGCACATCCGGCAATTTTATATCAATTAACTCTAAAGTATCTTTTTCAGGTATTATAACCTTTTCTCTCATATGTCCGATAATTTCGTCGGTTAATATCAATACGGGAGTTCTGTATTTAACAGAAAGATTTAAAGCTCTTATGGTTTCATAAAAAGATTCGTTAACGCTTGAAGGAGTAATGGCTATTATAGCATGGTCTCCATGTGTTCCCCATTTTGCCTGCATAATATCGGCTTGTGAAGGCAATGTTGGATTACCTGTAGACGGTCCCCCTCTCATAACATTAACTATGACGCACGGAATTTCACACATCGAGGCATAGCCTATATGTTCCGATTTTAACGACATACCTGGTCCTGAAGTAGCTGTCAGAGCTTTTGCTCCTCCGAGCGCGGCTCCTAGAACCGCTCCTAATGCCGCTATTTCGTCTTCCATTTGAATTACGATATGACCTTTTTTAGTGAGTCTTTCCGCTAATATTTCTGAAATTTCGGAAGAAGGAGTTATAGGGTATCCTGCAAAGAAATCGCATCCAGCAATCATAGCTCCTTCGGCAATAGCTTCATTGCCCTGCATTAATTTAATATTTTCACTCATGTTTTGTTTCCTCCTATTCTACAGATATGGAAAAATCTGGACAGAGATATTCACAGATATTACACTTTGTACATCTGGAAATATCTATTACTTCCGCAATTTCTTTATTCATAGCTAGAACTTCTTCAGGGCAGAATGCGACGCATAATTCGCATCCTTTGCAATAGTTGACTACTACATCTATCTGTACCTGTTCTTTTTTGCCCATACCCTTGTACTGTTTAATTGTAAGCTTGCTTTCAGATTTAACGGGAATTTCGATTGAATCGCAAGCCCTGTAGTTGGGAATCATAGCATCTGCGGATTGATTTAACTTTTGATTATTGTTAGTGTTATGTTGATTATCCTGATTGGGCATACATGCCTCCTTAAATTAATAAATTAATTAAAATAAATTTATTTTAATGCTTTTTTAATGCCTTTATCATTGTTTCAGCGATAACAGACGGATTTTCGGCAATATGAACCCCATTTTTTTCCATTATTTTCAATTTTTCCGAAGCTGTTCCTTTTCCTCCTGAAATTATTGCGCCCGCATGCCCCATCCTTTTTCCTTCAGGCGCTGTTTTACCTGCAATAAATCCGACTACAGGCTTTTTCATATAATTTTTTACATATTCGGAAGCTTCTTCCTCCTGAGTTCCGCCTATTTCTCCAATTAAAACGACGCCCTCGGTTTCAGGATCATTTTCGAACATTTTTAAAAAGGTTAAGAAAGAAGAACCGATTATAGGGTCTCCGCCTATACCTATACAGGTGGTTTCCCCCAACCCTGCATTCGTTAATTGATTAACGGCTTCATATGTTAAAGTTCCGCTTCGCGATAACACCGCAATCTTACCCTTTTTGTGAATAAAACCAGGCATAATCCCTATTTTACACTCATCTGCCGTTATTATCCCCGGACAATTAGGACCTATCATAACTGAACCTGAACCTCTCAATGCAGATTTAACACTCATCATATCTATTGTAGGTATGCCCTCTGTTATGCACACGATAAGCGGAATTTCAGATTCTATAGCCTCAATTACACTTGAAGAAGCAAATACCGCCGGAACAAAAATAACGGTTGCATCAATTTTAATATTAGACTTTGCTTCCGCTACCGTATTGAACACCGGAATTGCATCGTTGAATAGTGAACCTCCTTTAAAGGGGGTCACGCCTGCTACGATTTTGGTGCCGTATTCTAAACATTTCAAAGTATGAAAAGAACCTTCTTTGCCGGTAATGCCCTGAACTAGGACCGACGTTTTTTTATTAATCAGAATGCTCATAAATTTTATACCTTGCCTTATAATAATAATTTATTTAAATTAAGAACTTCGCTATTTTTTTTTAAAAAAAATTAATAATAGATACTGCTTGCGTAATTTATATCTATATAATAATAAATTAAATCTAAATTAACTCATTAAATGTTAAATAAATTAATAGATTAGTAAATTAATAACGGATACAATTTATCTAACTTATTAAATATATAATAATTTACATTAGTAATATAGTGATAGTGATGCTACATAATTAGCTTTTAACCGTTTACGATTTTTGATACCTTTCGCGCTCCGTCAGCTAAAGAGTCTCCCACAATAAAATTCAAGCCGGAAGTTTCTAAAAGCTCAGATGCTTTGTCTGCGTTTGTACCTTCAAGCCTTATAACGACCGGCAGTTCCAACCCTATATTTTTTGCTGCGGTAATTACGCCGTCCGCTACCATATCGCATTTTACTATGCCTCCGAAAATATTGATAAAAATAGCTTTTACATTTTTATCGGATAATAGAATATTAAAAGCAGTTTCCACCCTTTTGCTGTCGGCTGTGCCGCCTACGTCAAGAAAGTTTGCAGGCGCTGCGCCAAATTCTTTTATGGTATCCATAGTGGCCATGGCAAGCCCGGCTCCGTTTACCATGCAGCCGACGTTTCCGTTAAGTCTTATGTAATTAAGACCAACGCTTTTGGCTTTAGTTTCAAGAGGGTCTTCTTCATCTTCGTCAATGAAGTCGTTGTAATATGGATGCCTGAATGACGCATTGTCATCAAGGGCAATCTTTGCGTCAAGCGGTATCAGATTTCCGCCGCCGGTTACAATAAGCGGATTAATTTCAAGCATTGACATATCTTCCGCCAAAAAGGCGTTATATAATAAAGTGACAAAGTTAGTAAATTCGTTATAGACAGCTTTATCTAAACCTAAAAATAAAAACATTTTTAACACATGGTAAGATTTAACGCCGTTAGAAGGGTTTATTAACACCGTAAGAATTTTTTCAGGCGATTTTTGCGATATTTCTTCAATCTCCATTCCGCCTTCTGCGCTGACGACAAACGCAATATTAGAAGTTCTTCTGTCGATAGTTACAGATAAATATAGTTCTTTTTTAATATCTGCCCCTTCTTCTATAAGCACTTTATGTACTACTTTACCGTCTTTACCGGTTTGGGCGGTTACAAGCGTCATCCCCAGCATTTGTTCCGTTATATTTTTTGCTTCATCCGGTGTTTTGGCTATTTTAACGCCGCCCGCTTTGCCTCTGCCGCCTGCATGTACCTGAGCTTTTACGACAACGACGGGAGTATTTAAACTGATAGCCGCATTATAAGCTTCGTCCCCGCTATGGCATAAAGTTGAACGTAAAATTTTGACATTATTTTTTGTAAGCAATTCTTTAGCCTGATATTCATGTATATCCATTAGATTGATCCTTATTAATATTAAAAGTATTTATATTTATGTAAAAACCTTCATAATAATAATTAACATAATAAAACAAGTCAATTTAAAACATAAAGACTACAAATTACAAACTACAAATAAGAAACGACAAATTATAAATTACTTAAACTTGCCTGCAAATTTTAATTTGCCTTCGTTGTACAAATCTCCGCCAAAAATGTCATTTACGACTATTGCCGGAAAATCTTCGACGGTTAGCTCCCTTACAGCTTCGGAAAGCAGTTCCTCGTAAGCTATAACATTGGAAGATTTAATGGATTTAGCTATCAAAGCTCCTGCTCCGCCGATTGCGCCAAAATATACGGCTTTATACTTTTTTATAGCGTTTTTAACCTCTTCCGAACGCTTGCCTTTGCCAATCATTCCCTTAAGTCCATGCTCCATAAGAATGGAAGCGTATTTATCCATGCGGTAGCTTGTAGTTGGACCTGCCGAGCCTATAACTTCACCAGGTTTAGCCGGCGAAGGACCGACATAATAAATAATTTGACCTTTAATATCAAACGGCAGCGGCATGTTTTCGGCAATCAGTAATGTAAGTCTTCTGTGCGCTTCATCTCTGGCGGTATAAATAGTACCGCTTATTAATACTTCATCGCCTGTTCTGAGTGCAACAATTGTATCTTCGCTTAAAGGGGTTGTTATTTTTTTAAATTCCATTTTTATTTTTTATTTTTGAATTATTTTTTTAATTTTAATTATTATAATTGCATGCAGTAACTGCATTGTAATATTTACAAGAAAAATGTTTTCTATTAGTTTCTATTACTTAATATAAGTTAAGTTTAAATATACATAATAATAATATTTAGTAAGAATATGTTTTTTATTAGTTTTTATTACTTAATGTATAAATTAAAGTTAAATATACATAATATTGCCGAGTTTACATTTATTTATTATATATTTATTATATTTATATAATTTATATACGATTATAATTATAAAACTACAGAACCGTGTCTGTGAGAATGACATTCTATATTTATAGCTACGGGCATACTGGCAATATGGCACGGTTCTTTAATTATATGCACCGCTAAGGCAGTGCAGACTCCGCCGAATCCCATAGGCCCTGTGCCTATATTGTTGATTTTATTATATATGGTTTGTTCAATTTGTGCAAGTTCTTTATCCGGATTAATTGTCCCGATGTTTCTAAAAAGCGCTTTTTTGGCTATAATGGCCGATCTTTCAAAATTTCCGCCTATTCCAATGCCGATAATATTAGGCGGGCATGGATTGGGTCCGGCTATCTCCATTGTTTCGACGGCAAAATCGATTATTCCTTGAATGCCGTCTGATGGTTTCATCATTTTTATTCTGCTCATATTTTCACTTCCGCCGCCTTTTGCTGCGTAAGATATTTTTAATTTATCGCCGGCGGTAAATTCATAATGTATTATAGCAGGCGTATTGTCGCCCATATTTTTTCTCGTCAAAGGATCGCATGTTGATTTTCTTAAGTAGCCTTTCTCGTAACCTTTTCTAGTTCCAGCATTAATACCTTCGGTTATAGTCCCGCCTTCTATGACGACATCGCTGCCTATTTCTACAAAGAAAACGGCAAGCCCCGTATCCTGACATAAAGGTCTGTCTTCGCTTTTTGCTATTTCTGCATTTTTAATTATTTTATTTAAAACGCTTTTCCCCGATTCAGAAATTTCAATATCTAATGAATTAGTTAGACTTTTAACAACATCTTCGGAAAGATTGGATGCGGCGTGCGTTATTAAATCTATAACAACGTTTGAAATTTGGTCAAGTTTGATTATTTTCATAATAATAATATCCCTTAAGAATCAATGTTCTTATTATTTTACACATTTAAAAAATAATTTCAAGAAAAAAATAAATAAAAGAATAATTTTTTATTTACGAATAAATTATTGTTAATTAATCGGGTTTATCAAAATATCTTATAATTCAAATACAAATGCAGTTTACCATAATTTATTTTCATTAAATTACGATATGTGATATAATATACGGCAATTATAATAATACTAATTCATGTTCATAATTAATATAGCATAATATGGAAGCGCTAAATCCAACTTACGTCATTAATATAACATAAATATGCAAGCGCTAAACCTAACTTGCATTATTAATATAGCATATATAATATGCAAGCGCTAAATCCCAATTATATTAATTATATAATTATCGCGGAAAAAATATTAATTAAAATATTAATTTAGAACTTTAAAACATGGATAATTAAGATAATAACAGATAATAACATGGACATTAACTGGAGAAACTCATTATGGGGCTTAAAATAGGTTTTATCGGAGCAGGTAATATGGCATTCGGTTTAATAAAAGGGATAATTAATAATAATAACACCAAAGATATAGGCGTTGCAATATATGACCCGTCATTAGAAAGGCAGGAATTTATGAAAAGTAATTTTGATATTGCAATTTTTAACAGCGTAGGCGAGATAATAGAAAATTCAGATATTATTTTTATAGCAGTAAAACCTAATGTCGTAGCAGATGTTTTAAACATTGCAGCAGATACTATTATACACATGTTTTCTGAAATTTTCGGCAGCGGCGGCAATGAGAATTTTAACAAAGCAAATACGATAAATATATCTGAAGACAACACAAATAACGCAAACTTCGCCAAAAATGGCGATAATGCAGGCGGAGAGCTTCACGATAAAAATTTTGTTAATTCTTCCGACGGTAAAATTAAAGATCTTATTTTTGTGTCAATAGCAGGCGGCGTCAAGATTGAAGCCATCGACAGATTATTTTATGAAAAATTCCGCGGCAAATATAATCCTAAAATTATTAGAATTATGCCGAATATAAATTCACTCGCAGGAAAAGGCATGAGTGCCGTTTGTTATAATAATGCCGTGAAGGAAGATGATTATAACAAGGTAAAGAACATTCTTGAAATGTCTTCAAAAGTCTTGACCATCGAAGAAAAATATTTTGATGCGGTAACCGCCGTTAGCGGAAGCGGTCCGGCTTATTTATTTTTAATTGCGGAAGGTTTTATTGAAGCTGCCGTTAAATTGGGACTGCCTCGAAACACGGCATCTATTTTAGCCGTACAAACTATACTCGGTTCAGGCGAGCTTTTGAGTTCCGAAGAATTTAGCAAATACTCTACCAAAGACCTTAAGGATTTAGTGACGTCTCCCGGAGGCACTACCGCATACGGTTTAAGCAAACTGGAAGAGGGGAGAATTAAATATGTTATAGATTCGGCCGTTAATGCCGCTTATTTGCGCTCTAAAGAACTTGGAAATTAGAATGCAATCCAACTAATATATTTATATACTTATTTTTATAAAAAATTTTGTCTTTTATGCAGCGAGCTGCATAAAAGTAATAAATTATTATGGTTCGTATGTATTTTATTTTAATTAAAATTTATTAAAATTCATTATTGGATTCCACTATCCTGCAATTGATACCGTGTGAAATCGAAAATATTTTTAAAATGATTAAACTGCGCATAATTTTAGCGTCGTCTTCACCTCGCCGCTCAGATATTTTAAAAGAATGTAAAATTGATTTTATACCGGCAGAACACAAAATAATCAATGAACCTGAATATTCAGGCGATATCGAACCTTTTGAATTTGCGGAAAATCTTGCCCTTAATAAAGCCAAAAGCATTGAAAATCAATATCCCGACTGTTTTATCATAGGTTCCGATACTATTGTTGTATTGAATGATTTAAGCGCCGGCGCTCTCCATTATCCATCGGCATCGCCTTTTCCGGTTTCTTCAGCTGCATCCTTGGCTGAATATGACGCCTTATCTAAAAGAACCGACCGAGGTTTATCCTTAGGTAAACCGAAAGATACCGTCTCTGCTTTTAATATGCTTAATATGCTTTCCGGCAAAACCCACAATGTTTACACCGGCGCGGCGCTTATTAATAAAAATATGCGGATTTACGAGTCTGTATATGATAAGACGGAAGTTAAGATAAAAAAATTATCCGATGAAGAAATATACAGCTACATATATGAAAGCAAGCCTTTCGATAAAGCAGGAGCATACGGCATTCAGGATCCACAAAACATAGTTGAATCTTATTCCGGGTCATATAAAAACGCAGAGGGTTTATGTATAGAAAAATTTATCCCTCTGCTCAAAAAATATAACTTGATATAATTTATATAATTTTTATCGCAATATAGCCCTATGTTGTAATTAATAGCAATATCGTGTTATTATTTTTGCTTCTCCTTAAGCATTTCTATGGCTTTTTTTAGACTTATTTCCATTCTGCTGAACGATTTAGCCAATTTTCCAATCTCATCGTTTCTCGTGTGCGGAATTTCCTGTTTGAAATCGCCTTTCGATATGTTATCCGCAGCTTTTGATAATTTGATTGTAGGATTGATGATCGCATTTTTAATTATTATATAAAGCACTATAATAATTAAAATAATAGAAATCAGAGCTATGATTATGGAATATTTGATAAAATACGACTGCGTGGCATCCAATGCTTTCAGAGAATAAATAATTTTTATTCCGCCTAACACATCGCCGCTTACGGCGTCTGTATGGCAAGCTAAACAATTAATGCCTCTTGAATCTGTTTTTGCAACAAAAGGAATGCCGACCATTAAATATGCATGATGGTTATTATATGTTTCTTTTGTTATAGGAATCGGAGAAGAGAGTATTTCCCTGTCAAAACTTGAATTCGGCTCTTCTTCTTTAAGACCAGGACCATACTTTTTATCGAACTCTTCATTTACAAGATTGCCGCGTATAACCTGAAAACCTTTTATCCCTCTAATTCGTTTATATATTTTTATCAGTGTTCTTCTGTATGAGTTATTTTGTATGGTATGGGTCAGCATCATCGTGTTAAGGGTTGAAAGAGCGGTTTTTGCCGTAACCTCCGCATCATGTTTTGTTAATGAGATAGTGAGCTGCTTTTGAAGATTAAATGAAATGTAAGAAATTAAAATAATCGGTATTAAAATTAATACAACGAGAGGAACGATGATTTTTGTTTTAATAGAAACATCCCTTATCCAGCTAAACATTTCAGCCTCCAGATAGATAATAATACAATGTGATAGGATTAAGTTGTTTTTAATATTTTAATATTGCCGTTGTATAACTGCTTAATAACATAATATATTATCGTTATTATATGCGATAAAAACTGCTACGATAATAACGATAATAATAATGATAATATAATATAACCATATAGTAAATAAATATTATTTTTATTATATTATATGATTATAATATAATAAAATAATAATTATAAATAAAGGCTACTCTGCTTTCGGCAATTTCCATGTCGTATAATTACATTTAGGATAATTTGAACATCCGTAGAACCTCTTTCCGGTTTTTGTTTTTTTTATGGCAAGATAACCCCCGCAGCCGTTTGGGCAAGGTATGTTAGATTTCAGAGGAACAGGTTTTGTATTTTTGCATTCGGGATAACCGCTGCATGCCAGAAATTTTCCGAATCTGCCGGATTTAAGCACCATAGGTTTTCCGCATTTTTCGCAGAGCACAACCGGTTCATCTGCCGGATGTATATGGTCAGAATTCTCATTATTTTCGTTTTTTGAGCCGTCGGTATTGCTTAAATTGCTTAGATTCTGTGCTCCCGTTATATTATTTTCGGTACTTGAAGAAAGCTCTCTTGTATTTTTGCATTCGGGATAACCGCTGCATGCCAGAAATTTTCCGAATCTGCCGAATTTTACGACCATAGGTTTTCCGCATTTATCGCAGATTATATCGGTGGGAACAGACGTACCTTTTATACTTGCAATATCTTTTCCCGCGATGTTTAGTCTTTCAATAAGTTTATCATAAAATTCTTTCAGCAGCGTATTTTTATTCAACGTCCCGTTTTCTATTTCATCAAGCTTATTTTCCATATTTGCCGTAAATTTGATATCTAAAATATCAGGAAAACCTTCTTTTAGAATATCAGATACGACAATCCCAAGCTCTGTCGGTTTAAATTTAGCTACTGAACTTGTTTCGGTTTCAGTTTCAACATAATCTTTATTTTTAATATTTGATATAATCGTCTGGTAAGTAGACGGTCTTCCTACGCCATTTTCATCTAATGCTTTAACGAGAGACGCTTCGGTATATCTGGGCGGCGGCGCAGTGAAATGCTGAGTAAGATTTAAATCTTGAATAAAAGCCGGATCGTTTTCTTTTAACACCTCAAATATTTTTGAAATATATTTTGAATCCTGTTCTTCTTTGTAACCGGTTTTATTATTTTTGTTTTCAGACTTTTTATTATTATCTGTGCTATTTGCAGGGTTTTCCGTATTTAAATTTGATTTATCGCCTAAATCGGAGTTCGGGTCTTCTTTGTAATGTTCATGAAGTTTGTTAAGAACTTTTAAATATCCTTCAAATTTGAGTACGCTTTCTGCAGTTTTAAATAAATATTCATTTTCATCCGTTCCTTTGCCGCTTATTACTATGGAATATTGGTCGTAAAGGCTCTGTGACATCTGCGAAGCGACAAAATACGTCCATATGAGTTTATAAAGTTTGTACTCATCGGCAGATAAATAATTTTTTATTTTTTCAGGCGTCAGAAAAACATTTGACGGTCTTATTGCTTCGTGAGCATCCTGAATTTTTTTTGTTTTTTGTTTTTTTGAGGCAACCGCCGCTTTGTTTTTTGCGAAGTCTTTCCCAAATTCTTTAACGATAAACTCATTTGCGGCTTTGGCAGCGACATCGGATATTCTTGTAGAATCTGTTCTCATATAAGTTATAAGACCTGTAAGTCCCAACTTACCTTTTCCAATATTATCCACTTTTCCCAGTTCGATTCCTTCATAAAGTTTCTGTGCTATATTCATTGTTTTTTTAACGGAAAATCTTACGGTTTTGAAAGCTTCTTGCTGCATAGTACTTGTGATTAAAGGCGAAGGAGAATTTCTTTTGACGGATTTTTTGTTTATACTGTAAATTTTATATTCCTTTATATTTAACAGTAAATTTTTAATATCTTCGGCTTCTTCCGCATTTTTTATTTCAGGGTCTTTGTTATTTATTTTTGCAAGTTCTGAGGTAATATTAAATGAGTTGCCGGCGCTGTTTTTAATTAAAAAAACCGCCGAAAGCGTCCAGTATTCTTCTTTGACGAAATTATTAATTTCCTTTTCCCTTTCAACTATTAAATACAGCGTAACCGATTGGACTCTTCCGGCCGAAAGTCCTCTGCCTACTTTTTTCCATAAAAAAGGGCTTAAATTATAACCGACTAATCTATCTAATATTCTTCTGGCTTTCTGAGATTCGAACATAGATTCATTGAGTTCTATCGGATTTTTAATTGCTTCGTTAATGGCATCCTTCGTTATCTCATTGAAAAGAACCCTTTTGACTATGGGTTTTTTACCTTTTATCGTGTCTATAATTTCTTTTACATTCCATGCTATGGCTTCCCCTTCTCTATCGGGGTCGGCAGCAAGGAAAACGGTATCTGCGGCTTTGGCATATTTTTTTATTTCTTCCGTAGTTTTTTCTTTGCCTTTTATAATTTCGTAAAACGGTTCAAATCCATGTTCAATATCGACGCCTATTTTACTTTTGGGCAGATCTTTTATATGCCCCATCGTAGCCTTGATGGAATAATTATCGCCGAGGTACTTATTTATTGTATTGGCTTTTGAAGGAGATTCTACTATAACTAAATTTTTCATATTTTTTTTATTACCCCTGAGATTTCTCTTTTTATAATGCCTTTAATCTCCATTAAAGAAATTGATTGAAGAATAATTTTTTTAA
>JAKAQK010000144.1 GCA_021822625.1 bacterium
TAATTTTTCTTAAAATGTCTGCAAGATCTTCGCATTTTTGCTCTTCGCCATGCATTGTAAATATTTTGCTTGGCCTTGGCCTTAAATCTTTTACAAAATCAATTAACTGCCACTAGGTATTTTGCAGTTATTCTCTTTTTAATTACTGCTATAAATGTTTCATCATGACCTATGAACCTATCAACATACCACTCAGTACCATCAATTAAAGAGAGGACATCATTTTTAGAAGCATATAAAAATTTAAACCAATTCCCTTTATAAGTTTGATACCTTAAACGGAGTCTTAACTGCCCAGGCATTTTATTTTTTTTGATATTTTTTTTCATATATTTAATAAATGCAGGGTTTGTTATAGTATTGGGATCTCTAGATTCTCCGAGGATTATTGCATCTTTATTAGTTATTTTAGCTATTTTAGAAAGAATTAATTTAGCTTTTTTTGGTGTTTGTAATAACCCAAAATTTCTACCAAAAAGAACAATGCTATTAAAGTTTTTATAATTAAGTTTTTCTATATCAGAAATACTTAAAACTCTACTTTTTTTAAGCCCACTGTTTTTGCAAATTTTTATTGCAATTGGAGATACATCTATATTTGTAACATCTATTTTTTTAGTTTTTAGATACTTTCCAACTCTACCTGGCCCACAACCAATATCTAATACAGGGCCTTGTATAAGGTTTATTGCAATTTTTTCAATTTTTGGCCATTTAGTAAATTCAGAAAAATAGGATTTGGGCGATGTTAAATCTATGCATCCATCATCTCGCTCTATTATTTCATGGATGTTTCCATACTTAATATATGCAAGAAGTTCTTGACCAAACACATCTGTTATTTTATTTATGCTATCACTATTAATTATAATTTAAATTTTTGATATATTCATATAGTACTAATTTTCTATAATTGCATAATTCTCTATTTTCTCCAGCTTTATCAAAACTGCCATAATTGTTGTAAGATTCTTTTGTACAACCCCCACCACATTTTACAGGGCAAAAAGAACATTGCTTAAACTTAGAAATATCTCTTTTCTTACTTATTTTATATAATTTAGTTTTATTTATATTAATTTTACCCCTATTTAATATTTTACCTATTTGTAATTCCGATACAGGATCTACACATGCATAAAATTTATTGTCCAAACTTAAAGTAATTGATGAACCTCTGATATAGCTGCAAGTTTTACAAGAAAGAAGATTAGTACCTATAGCTGGAAGAAGATTCGAAGTAATTTTAAAGTTGTTCTTTTTTGCAAAAATTAAAGCTTTTGCAAAGTTAACAACCAATGCATGCATATTGGGTTTTGCAGATAGGAAGTTCTTTGCTCTACCACTAATTACAATTGGCTCTATGCGTACCTTATTAAATCCCATAGCCTTTAAGTTATTTATTACTTTGATAAATTTTCGTTCTATACCATTACATGCAGTAATCCTAACATAAGCAATATCTGATATATGTCTATATTTCTTAATCTCTGTTAAGGTTTTTAATATTTCCTTGGAGGTATCAAATTTATCGCTACCCCTATACTTATTAGTTAATTCGTCAAGACCATCATAAGAGATCTGCATTTTTACCTTATTATCAATAAAATATTTTATAATTTCTTCTCGTTTTTTCAGATATACTCCATTAGTATCTATTCGATAATTAATATTTAAATCCTTACAACTTTCTATTATTTGTTTTATTTTATCAAATGTTAATGTTGGTTCGCCCATACCAAAAAATAAAACATTATTTGGTTTAAGAGTTCTTATTGCCAATTGAGCTGAATCTATATTAATCGTTGATTTTATAATTGGATTGGCCCTATTTTTTATTACGCTACTGATCTCTCCTCCAAAAGCATAGCAATATTTACATTTTAAGTTACACAAATTAGTCATAATTAAGGTTAGATTATTTATTCTTGTGGATATAGATTCTTCTTCATTATAAGCAGACTTAGTAATAACATTATATGCAGCTAAAGAAATATAAAAAAAATTATTTAACAGTTCAGGATTAGCAGAAATATCTTTTTTAGATTTTAATTTTTTATTATTTTTAAGAAATTTATATTGAATAGAGTTAAGTTTTGTCGCAGAATTAAAATAAGGAGAATACACAAATATATTTTTACGATCATTAATGAAATATAATTCTGGATTTAAAATTTTTGGATATACTGCATCTGAATCCGCTTTTAATTCAGACCAGTCAGATAAATTTTTTATTTTTATAATAACACCTATGATTTAAGTTTATTTTTAACAGATTCATCATTGCGGGAAAGAGATTTAATCACATTTATATGCTTAATCTTTAAGTCTAGTAGATATAACAAATCCTTCCCTAAACCTTCTGACATTATAGGGATTACCTCATTAATCCTTTCTTGTATAACTCTAAAAAATGAGGGCCAAAAATATTTTCTTTTAACATTTTATTAATTTCAGCTGCTTCTATAATTACAGTTTCAGAGTTAGGGATATTAAACAAGACTTCCTTTTGAATGCTACCTTTTCTGGATTTAATATAAGACATAAAAACAGCAATATCTTCTAAGTCGTGCTTTGGCTGCTCAACGTAGAAGTTATAATTTGAAGAAATCCATTCATAGTCTTTCAATTTACTCATTATTGAAATTGCATAAGCTTTTTCGGTTTTATCTGTATTATTATCCTTTAGCACGAAATCCAAAAAATTTAAGTACCCTTCTGCTGGTTTATTTTGGCAAATAGCTAAATTATGCAATAATACTTTTCTTAATCTAGGCATTTTAGATGCAACCTCTGTCAATTTTTTAGAAATTATTAGGTCATTTATTTTGTTATTTTTAGATAATCTATTTATTACAAATTCGGACACGACACTATCACCAAATTTATCAAATATCTTAATTATGTTATTTGCTTCATCAAAATTTGCAAGACTGCTGTATGCCCTTACCTTAATTGTATCGGAATTAGAGTTGTCTAAGATATTTTTTATAACTTCCTTAGCCACCTTTGTATTGTTATAGTAGGCCATGGCTTCGCAGATTCTGGCTGCCAATGACTCTTCTAGTTTAATCTTAGATAGATTTATTAAAAAATCGCCATCATTTCCAAACTTTTTCTCAGAATATGTAAGTGCAGTAAATGCGAGGATTTTATTGTCAGGCCTTGGATCTGCAATAACGTGGCTTTTTAGTATATCATAGTACTTGTCAGGATTCGTTTTCCACATGCCCCATAAAGCCAGTGAACGTACTGTAGATATCTCAGATTCTGCAGAATTGGTAAAAACACTACCTAAATCAAGTTTGTAATACGCACTTAGCCACAATGCAGACTTTATTGTTTCGGATTTAGATGCCAACTCATTTATTAATCGTTCGGCACTGCGTACATCAAGATCATTATTTATTGCTAAAAACAATTGTTTAAACTCTTGCTCATCATAATTGGAAGGCATTAATGATTTTATTTTATCTGTAATTTTAGGGTCGCTTCTTAAGTAAATTGATAGACCCTCAGCGAAAAATGGCAAATAGTATTCAGTAAAATCATAGGTTAAGAGAGTATTGAAATATAATTCTTTATCTTCTTTTAACACTATGAACGGCTTCATTTTGTTGCGCAATAAATACTGATTCATAATCAATCTACAAGTTCTTTTATTGCCATCCTCAAAAGGATGTGCATAAAATAACTGTAAATGAATATTTAATGCATTTAAAAACAATTTTGCTTGATTAGCCTCACTTGAATTAAATATATGAATGATATTATCTAGAGCTTCTCTGGTTTTTAAGAGGTCTGGAGTCACGAATTGCCCGAAATTAACCCTAAAGCGCTTTAAGTTAGGATATATACCAAGAACATCCATTAACAGAAGACTGTGTATTTTAAGTATATCGTCTACACTTCGTTTTGACATAACAGATGAAATTAACTCTTCATATACTTTTTTATGATTCAGTAACTCAATATAATCAGGTATATTTGATTCTCCATCAAAAATAGCATGATTAAAAAGAGCGTTAGCAGTTTTAAGAGGTGTTTTGTTCCCCTCAATTAAACTACTATAGTAAATCATTTTAAATGCATTATCTTTTAGTGTATTTTCTAAATCTAAAAAATTAGAGTTTTGATTTGATTTGTTCAATAAAAAAGAAAAAAAAGAAGTCCAACTAGGTAAGTCTGCCATGAGTCCGGCTTTATTATGCAGTGCTCTCGCAATCTTCATAATAGCAAGCAGATGCTTTATCTTTCCTTTTTAAAAAAATACTATTCTTCTGTACGCTTTTATCTGCATTTAACTTAGTCCATACAAGAATTTGTTTTTTATTACTCATCTAATTACCAATAGAGTTATTAATATTTAAATATTTAAACTTTAATATTTATTAAAAAGTTGGGTTTTTGTGAATTATATTTTTAAGTGGATGGGAATACGCCTATAATGCATCATCAGCATATTCGTCCAACGCCCATACAATATCCTTTGATCTATATCTCATTCTTTTAAATCCATGGTCCTACACGAACCATTTCTTACACTTGTGGCAGAAGAACTTCTGCTTTGTACCTGTTGCATTGTAGTGCATCCCTTTCTTTGCCACATCTGAAGATCCACAGTTATCACAAACTACATTCATACTAATCGCCTATGAGAGTATAGTGGTGAAGTTTTTTAAAGATAACGATTAATAGACTTTATCACATTACTTTAATCTTATTGAATCCAGATTCATTGGTGCTCTTGAATCCGCATTTGTAATTTTTCTTAAAATGTCTGCAAGATCTTCGCATTTTTGCTCTTCGCCATGCATTGTAAATATTTTGCTTG
>JAKAQK010000018.1 GCA_021822625.1 bacterium
CTTATAGTAGCAAGTATAATTCCAAAAAAAACTGCTTTTATTAAACCGTTATAAATATCGCTGAGTTTAATATATTTATAAATCATATCGACAAATACCGCGCCGTTTAATCCAAGAAAAAATTTATAAACTACGTATCCACCAAATATTCCTATAAGTGAAGTTACGATAGACATTATAGGAAGCATTATCATGGAAGCGATGATTCGCGGCACGGAAAGAAAGTAAAAAGGGTCGACCGCCATTACCTCAAGCGCATCCACCTGTTCAGAAATTTTCATAGTGCCTATTTCAGAAGCCATAGACGAACCGCATCTGGCTGTAATCATTAACGCAGTTAAGACAGGTCCTAATTCTCTGGTCATTGCAAGGGCTACAGTAGGACCGATCATATAAGTGACGCCTACAATCCTGGCTGCGTAATAGGCTTGAAGCGATAAAACCATGCCTGTAAAAAGACCGGTTAATCCGACGATATAAAATGAACCGATTCCTATAAAAGACATTTGGTCAAAAAGGTTATTAAGATTCACTGAATATCGAATAATGGACAGGATGCAGTCCCATAGATATATGATTAAAGAACCTAATTCGTTTATTATATATAAAACAAACAACCCTATTCTTTCAAAATAACGCAATATAAAATCCATATGTTTATATTTATATACTTTTATAAATTACTCTTCAAGTTCCACGTGCCAATATGCACCGTCGACAATATTAAGAAACGGCATCCATTCTTTGTATAATATATTTGTCAAAGATATATGATAATAGGGCGACCATTCCGGTTTTTTAGGCTTTCGTATTAATTTCATATCTGCTTCTTCCGGCGTTCTGCCGCCTTTAATTCTATTGCATTTAATGCAGCTGCAAACTACATTTTCCCATGAAGATATTCCGCCGTATGTTCTGGGGATTACATGGTCTAAATTTAATTCGTTTTTCTTAAATTCTTTTCCGCAATATTGGCATTTATTTTTATCCCTGAAAAATATATTGGCTCTCGAAAATTTGATATATCTTTTCGGTACCTTATCGTATCCGGTAAGAAGAATTACCCTTGGCACTCTGATAAGCCTATCGACAAGACCTACTGATTGAGCGCCGTCCGTAATAGAAATATCTTTCCATGACTCGAAGGTAAACGTGCGATAATTTTCATCGACAGCCTTAGCAGCTCCTTGATAGAGAAGTATAAAAGCCCTTTTAAGAGAAGTTACGTGAACCGGCAAAAAGGATTTATTTAAAACTAATACACTGGAAGATAGCATAAGCAAACCCGCATATTATATTATAAACTAAAAACGATTATACTATAATAATATCATAATATCAAATTATTTTATATATAATATTGATATATAAGCAAGCGCCGTTCGAATATGTCTTTTTATTTTTATATTATTATTATATTATTTATTTTTATATTTAATTAATTTGATATTTGAGAAACTTTTATAAAATTCCCGATTATATCATTTATATCGTCATCTAAAACAGTTCTTAAATCAATCAAAAATTTACCGTCTTTGATTTTACCGATAATAGGTATCTGTAAACCTCTGAATATTTCGCTTAATTTTTCTGCCGCAAAAAATTTATGAGTAACTGACAGACAATATGTTTTTATTTCGTAATCAGGCATTGCCCCGCCACCTACGATACTAAAATCCTCTATAATATTGAAAGTATATAAGATTGTGTAGATATTTTCAAGTTTTTTAATCTTATTGAAAAGTTTTAGTCCTCTTTTCTTTATTTCTGAAATATTTTGAGAAAGCAGTCGAAGCGTTGGAATATTCTTAATAGCGTTATTTATATCTAAATATTCAAACAAAACCGCTTCCAGCGCCGCCAGAGTCATTTTGTCAATCCTGAAAGCCCTATTTAACGGATTTTTTGCAATTAAATCAACATATTCTTTTTTACCGGCAATAATACCTGCCTGCGGTCCGCCGAGAAGTTTATCTCCGCTGAATGTTACTATATCAATCCCTGCATTGACGACTTCCTGAGCGGTAGGCTCTTTTGGAAGACCGAATTTTTCAAATTTAATAAAACTTCCTGAACCGAGATCTTCCATAACGGGAATATTATATTTTTTTCCTGTTTCTACAAGCTCTTTAGAATTTACCTCATGAACAAATCCCGTCATTTTAAAATTGCTGTGATGGACTTTAAGCAGCAGCGCGGTATTTTCGTTTATTTCTAATTCATAATCATTAATTTTAGTTTTGTTTGTAGTTCCGACTTCGATAAGCTGCGCTCCGGATGCTTTCATTATATCCGGAATTCTGAACGAACCGCCTATTTCAACAAGCTCACCCCTTGAAACTATAACTTCTTTTTTGATTCCTGCGGCAAAGGTATTTAACGCCATAAAAACAGCGGCGGCATTATTATTAACTACGATAGCCGCTTCGCAATTTAAAATTCTGTTAAGCAATATTTCCACATGGGAATATCTTCTCCCTCTCTTTCCTTCTTCAAGATTAAATTCAAGATTTGAATACGAAGAGGATATTTTAAAAACATTTTCAACTGCCGCTTTCGGCAAAATAGACCTGCCAAGATTGGTATGAACAACTACGCCCGTTCCGTTGATAACCCTTTTAAGACTGAATGAAAAATTATTAAAATAGTCGTTAAGCAAAAATGCAAAATGCTCCGTTGTAAAAATATTATCTTCAAGTATCGCATTATCTTTAATATTTATTTTTATTTTTATTTTCTCTTTTTCTTCTGATAATATCTCTTCTAATTTATCTTTTACGGCATTATAGGAATATTTGTCTATCAATTTTTTGACATCTTCGTCCTGCAGAATTAATTGAATTTTCGGAAATTTTCTTAGATATTCGTTTAACCTATTCATAATATTAAGCTATATTTCTAAACTAAATTAATATGTTTTATTAAGATTGAAAGATTTAAATGAATTTTCTGTTTCATAATATTAAGCTATATTTCTAAATTAAATTAATATGTTTTATTAAGATTGAAAGATTTAAATGAATTTTCTGTTTCATAATATTAAGCTATATTTCTAAATTAAATTAATATGTTTTATTAAGATTGAAAGATTTAAATGAGTTTCCTGCATAAAAAGATAATATATTTTCTAAAAAGTTAATACAATCCTTCAAAACATATTCTTTAGCATTTAATTTTGAAATTATCGAGGTATTAGAATTTACCATAAGATTAATAATTTTGACGGCGCTTACGGACAAATTTATTGTTTTTACCGTTTTAGCGCAATCATCGCATACTGCTCCGCCTTTTGCTACGCTGAAAGCGAAATAATTATCGGTATTCTTTTGCGAACATAATGTACATGTATTAAAATTGGGAAATATGCCTATATACTTTAAAAAATTAGAGATAAAATAAAGCTCATGCTTCAAAATAATATCTTCGCCGCAATCATTGCCGACTGCATCATTCAAACTCATGTATACGTCCCTAAGTAAATTAAAAATCATTATATTCTTGTCTTTCTCAGGAACAAGCGCTTTCGTAATTTCCAGAAGTTTTGATATAGACATGTAAGCATTTATATTTTTTCTGATATTTTTATATTCTTCGATAGAATCTACTTCATAAAGTATTGCCAGCGACATTCCTGCTTTTTCATAAAATTTTATACTTGTCAGCATTGCGGGTTCAAGTTTTCCAAGAAATCTCTTTTTGCTTTTTCTTGCATTGTTAGCAAAACAAACAATTTTCCCATAATCTTCGGTAACATAGACTATTAATAAGTCTGCTTCATTCATTTTTTTTATGGAAACAATAAAAGATTTTGATGATAATACGTTCATTAAAATTATCTTCCGAATTGTAACTGTTTAAATTAAATTATTTTTTGAATAAAAATAAATATGATTATATAATCTGCTCCGTAAGTATTATTTATTTTTATTTTGTATTTTTTTATTGCTTTTTATTGCTTTAGCGTCTGCAACTCTCTTATTTTATTATTTATTATTTGCCTGAAAAAAAAACGACGCATATTCCTATAATAATAACAAAAACCCCAAGCCATCTTTTGATTCCGACTTTTTCTTTTAAAAAAAATTTTGAAAGCAAGAGTACAAAAATATAACCGCTTGATAAAAGCGGGTACGCGATGGATAACGGAAGTTTGGATAACGCCAGAAGATAAAATAAGGTGGCAAAAAAAAGGATGACCAGCGCACTGAAAATAAAGGGGTTAAAGAATACAAGGACGGATTTAAAACCTATTTTCAAATGTTCCTCTTTTACTTTACCTGACCCTATTTTTTGCAAAAGCTGCCCAAATGATGAAAATAGAACTGCAAAAATCATATAATAGTACGGGTTCATATTATTTTATATATAACCTTAAATAAATCACCGCTAAGAATTTAAAGGATATGCCTCCTCTGCTATTACGCAGTCATTGCAGGCGTTAAACAAATACCGGCTACATATACAATTATAATCAAAACAGCTTATAATGAAAAGTTTACCATTAAAATTAAAAATGGGCAACGAAAAATTGCATTTTTCGACGGTACTTTTCTGACCGAACAATTTAGTTATATTAGTTATATAATAATTTAATTATACAATAATTTTTTCTAAATTTGAAAGTTCTGTATAAGTTGAAAAAATGTAAAGTTTATCGATTTTTTTTTTATTATTATCATAGCGAACGTTATCGTAAATATAGCTGCCGAATGCTGCATAGCCGTCGTTGTGCGTGCCGGCGGGACAACTTTGCCGCTCTGCTCCGTTATTTTTATCCATATTATTATTTTTTTTTGCATTACTAAGTTTATTGTTAATACAGATATTTTCTTTTTTAAGGTTATATTTTTCTATTTTTTTGTCTGTTTTATCTATTTTATGTATACAATTATTACTATCTGATATTAAATTTATAATTTCGTTAAACGCTTTTTTAACATCATGATTTACTTTTATTTTTTCTATGTCTATTCCAGCAGTTTTAAGCCTTATTGCCATATCGTACGGTCTAAGCCCCGTAATTGCAATATTATTAAATTTATCAATATATTTTTCAAAATTTACGTCCCAAATCCATGAAACGTCCCTGCCGTCCGCATCTCTGTCGGAAAAAGCGAATAACGCATTAACCATAATACTATCATCTTTCCCAAATATCTTTTCTAATACATTATTAAATCCTGATGGATTTTTTACTAAATCTATACTGCACTCTATGCCTTGAACTGTTTTCTTAAAAGACCTGCCAAATTTTGTGGAATAATTTTCAAATGTCTTTTTTATTATCCCGTCATCTACGCAATAAAATTTTAAAACCAAAAAGGCTGCCATATAGTTTAATATATTATAATAGCCTTGGATTGAAGGCTTAAAAACGAAGTACCCGTCTTTGTTTTTCACCTTAGAATTAAATTCTTCGATATTTTTCAAATTAAATGCTATACAATCATCGTCTAAAGATTCTGCCTCTATATCGGCGGCAGCGTTTTTATATCCGCAATAATTGCAGCAATAATTTGTCATAATATAATGTTCATTAAAATAAGCGGACAATATATTTCCGCATTGAGGACAAGATATCGCATCGGTTAAAGCTATATTATTACTATTTTCTTTTTCACGTGTATAAAAGTTATAACCGTCCAAATTATTATCCGGCGTATTCAATATTTTTGATTTATCGTTATCACTCCCGCCGCTACCGTTATTATCGTTATTGTCATTATTATTTTTGTTACTGTTATTAAATTTTTTTTTCTCAGATTTCATATTAAAATAAAACTTCTTGTTTTTAATATTAAATCCCACAAAAGACGCAAGGGGTTCATTAGAAGGCAAAATTAAGACAGGGTAATTTTTCAGAGACTGTATCGATTTTTTAATATTTAGCATTGTAGTATTTACTTCTCCGTATCTGTCTAACTGGTCTCTATAAAAATTAGTAATTACTATAATAGCCGGACTTATCTTAGAAATGATATAAGGAAAAACCTTCTCGTCTGTTTCAATTACTATAATATCCGCATTAAAATTGCCATTAAACGAATATCGTTCAATAATCGACCCGAAAATACCGTTTGTCATATTTGCCCCGTTAGTGTTTGAACAGACTTTCATACCGGCTTCGTTTAAACCTGAGGCTATTAAATTGGCGGTTGTAGTTTTTCCGTTTGTTCCTGCAATAAATATGACAGGGATATTCATAGCATTTATATCTCTTGCAAAATTATCAATTAAATTTTTATCTAATTTTTTTAACAGATACAGAGGCAAAACATCTCCATTTCTTTTGAAAACTGCAACTAAAATCAGTTTAAAAAATTTATACAGAATAATTTCAATTTTATTTTTTGTATTTAAATACATAATAATTTCAATAAGTTAAGAATTACCCTAATATTTTAACAACTTACTTGCTGATTAAAAATTGTGCAATTTGATTAACCTTCCTATTTTGTTAGATATTCAGGTTTCAATAATCAAATTTCTTTTAAATAATTTTACAGCCCTTGTGAAATTGTCATTTTTTATTTATTAATTGTTTAATTTTTTCAACAGCTTCCATAGCATTTTTTGCATAAATATCAGCATTGATAGACTTTGCATAATCTTCGTTTACTACGGCTCCGCCGACCATGGAAAAAACATTTATGCCGTTTTTTTTCAATTCCTTTATAACGTTTTCCATCTCGCCGACGGTTGTGGTCATCAAAGCCGATAACCCTACAAAATCAACTTTGTTTTTTATTGCCTCCTCAACTATTTTTTCGGTCTTTACGTTTCTGCCGAGGTCAATAACTTCAAACCCGTTATTTTCTAAAAGCGTTCCGACAATATTTTTGCCGATATCGTGGACATCGCCTTCAACGGTCGCCATTAAAATTTTTACGGTTCCGGCATCGTTTGTGTTTTTGGGCAAATCTTTCTTGATTCTGGCAAAGGCTATTTTCATAACCTCTGCGCTTTCCATAACCTGAGGCAAAAAATATATATTTTTGTCAAAAAGCTTTCCAACTTCTTCGAGTGCGGGGATTAAATATTTGTTACCTATTTCTAAAGGGGCTATGCCCTCGGAAAGCAAACTTTCCACAATAGAAACAACGCCTTCTTTTTCTCCGTTTAAAACAGCGCTATACAATTTTTCGCCGGGACTTAAAATATTAGTTTTATCATCCGAATTTCTAGATTTTTCTGACATGTTGGAATTTTTTTCGTTATTATAACTGTTTGCTTTTTCCGAAAAATGATTTATGTAGGCCTTTGCCAGATAATCTTTGGCTATCAAAACTTTTACAGCATAAAAACTGCCCGTCAGGAGTTCGTCTTCCGGATTTACTATAGCTGCGCTCAACCCTTCCGAAAAGCACATCGTTAGAAAAGCCGCATTAATATGAGTTCTTTTCGGCAAACCGAAAGATATATTACTGACCCCTAAAACGGTAGGAAGATTGAGAATAGTTTTATTTTTTTTAATCGCGTCTAAGGTTATCAAAGCCTTGTCCTGTCCGGCGCTTATCGGAAGGGTTAAAAAATCTATCATAATATCATATGGTTTAATGCCAAAATCAATAAGTTTATAATAAACTTTATACGCGGTTTTAATTCTCTCGTCGGACGTTTCAGGAATGCCGCCATCATCTAAAGCGAGAACTATAACGGCGGCGCCATACTTTTTAATAAGAGGCATTAATTTGTTTAATTTTTTTTCTTCCCCGCTTATAGAATTAACCAATGCTTTACCAGGATACAGCATAAGAGCCTCTTCTACGGCATCGGAATTAGATGAATCTATGACTAGGGGGCTATGCACGACATTAGAAGCAGCCAAGATTGCTTTTTTCATCAGTTCAATTTCATCAGTGCCTGGAACACCGACATTAATATCAAGCATCGATGCGCCGTCATCTATTTGAATTTTAGCGGTTTTTCTAATATAATTAGTTTTGCCGTTTTTTAGCTCTTCTATAAAATCTTTTTTTCCTGTAGGATTAATTCTTTCGCCTATCATGACGGGCGGATGATTAGAGCCTAATCCTATAACTGATGTTCTGGAGGTTACAAAAAGTCCGGGCTCTCTTTTTAGCCCTTTTTCAGGTAATCCGCTGTTGTTTATTATCTTTACTTCGTCAGACATAGCCTTAATAAATGAGCTGTCGCTGCCGCAACAGGCAGATATTACCCTAACGCCTATTAATGCAAGCTCTTCTATTAATTTAGAAAAATTATCCGGCTTGCCGGGGAATATGGTTTTGCCGTTTACTAAACAAGGTATGCCGGCATTAGGCTTAGAAATAAGAGGAATATCGGTAACGGCAGCCATTTTTTTTAAAATTTCATAAATATCTTCAGGGCCTACGGAACAATTTGCTCCGATAACATCGACGCCGAGGCTGTCGGCGGTAACGGCGAAAACTTCGGGGGTTGTGCCTAGAATAGTTCTGTATGTATTATCAAACGTCATCATAGCTATTATCGGTTTGTCGCTTAATTCTTTGACGGCTATTATTGCCGCCCTAACCTCCTGCAGGTCTATCATTGTTTCAAGCTGAAATAAATCGACACCGGCATCGAGACCGGCTTTTATCTGTTCTTTATACAATTCAACGCTTTCCTTGAATGTTAAGTTACCTACCGGATAAATAAATTTTCCGGTAGGGGCTAAAGACATAGCTATAAGACAATTGCCTTCGGAGGCTTTTTGCGCTGCTTTTACGGCATTATAATTAATTTCATATAATTTGTTTTCCAAACCGTATTCTGCAAGTTTTATTTTATTTGCCCCAAAAGTGTTTGCCACTAATATTTCGCTTCCAGCATTTACATAGCTTTTATGGACAGCTATAATATGCTCAATCTTATCGGTTATATTAAAACTTTCAGGCAATAAACCTTTAGGAAGAAGACCTTGAAGCTGTAAAACGGTACCCAATGCGCCGTCTGACATAATCAATCTTTTTTGCAATTCTTTTCTAAAATTTTTTATCATAATTTTTAAACCTTTTTTAATATATGTCTTTTTTCATTTATTTTTTTAATAACTTATTTCAAAAAACCTCTATCGTAAAGCAGCTGTTGCTTCACAGAAAATCAATTACGACTTCGATATGCTCCGTTATATTGCTGCCGATAAAATTACTTCCAAGTAATTTAAATTTTTCGGGATCGTCGCTAACATAATATTTTTCGTAAGGTTTGGCAATATTCTCGTTTAACATATTGCTGCCGATTAAAAAATCTTTTACTTCGATAGCTACTTCTTTTCCGGAATCAATAATTTCAGTATTATTATTTGCAATTTCTGAGATAATTTTCTTTAACATCGGATAATGAGTGCATCCAAGAACAATAGAAAACGGATTGTTTGCAATAACAGGCTGCAAATAATATTTTACTACATCGCGCGTGATATCGGAATTAATCCAACCTTCTTCTACAAGCGGGACTAATAAAGGACATGCCTTTTCCATTATTTTAACATTTATATTGGCGCCTGCGCCGTTATCGTTATTATAGTTATTCAATCTGTTTATTGCATTGGAATAAGCCTTGCTTCCTACCGTCGCAGATGTTCCTATAACCGCTATAGTTGCCGTATCGGGCGGAGCTGTGGACGCATCGCCGGATATTTTTTCTTCAGATGCATCGCCTTTGTTCTTATTGTTAATTCTTTCGATTAATTTTTTATAAGCGCATCTGGCGCCCGGCTCTATTACGCCAAAAATAGGTATGCCGAATTCTTTTTTTAATTCATCGAGGGCTAGACTCGATACGGTATTGCACGCAACAACTATAAGTTTTACATCGTTTTTCAATAAAAATTTTGTTATTTCTTTAGAATATCTTATAATCGTTTCTTTAGATTTATTTCCGTAGGGCACCCTTGCCGTATCGCCGAAATATATAAGATTTTCATATTTAAGCAGCTGCTTTATTTCTTTAAACACGGTCAGACCGCCCAATCCGGAGTCAAAAATACCTATCGGTCGGCTATTATCAGTTGGCATTATATATTGTGTGTAATTTTATAATTATATTTATCTTTACCTAATATTAATTTTTTAAATAATTTAATAATTTTAAAACTAATTTTTTTATGCTATATTATTGATTGTGTCGTCTATTTAATATTAATATATCATATACATATCTTAAATGAAAAATTGCATATTATCAAACAAAAAAACGAATAATGTGCACGATGAATATAATTATAATCAATAGATTAAAAATCAATAAATGATTATATATTAGCTGAGTTACTTAATTAACGCGCTAACGCCGGATTATTTGATAATAAACAATGCTTATCGGTTATTTTATATTATTTTAAAGGAGATTATAATATTATGTCTGACTTATACGAGCAGTACAACCATTATGACGACAACAAATACAAAGAGAAAAGATTTGATATTAAAACTGAAGAGAATATAGACGTAAAAGTTTTGGAAACAATCCCTTTCGATTATCCTCAAAGCGGAACAGAAGTAAACATCGGAACAAAAGAATTTACTTCGGTCTGTCCCTGGAGCGGGCTTCCGGATACGGCAGAGGTTAATATAAAATATATTCCGAACAGCAGTCTTGTTGAAATGAAGTCATTAAAATATTACCTGCTTTCTTTTAGAAACATCGGGATACTTCAAGAACATGCCGTAAACAGAATATTAAACGATTTAGCTAACTTATTAAAACCTCAATATATGGAAATCGAAGCAAAATTTGAATCAAGGGGCGGACTCGATACGATAGTTAAAGTTAAATACAACAGCGTCAATTATGACACGCAGAAAGTAAAATAAAAAAATAAAATGTGAAATAATATAATATATGTCGTTCTTATTTTTATAAATTAAAGTATTGTATCAATTCTATCATGTTGTCGTCAGGATCTTTAATAAATGCTAATTTCATACTCTTATCAAGCGAATAAAAAGGTTCGCGTATAAATGCTGCTCCTTTTTCTTTCATTACGGTGAAATCTCTATCAATATTATCGGTCATAAAAGCAAAATGGGCAAAACTGCAATCGGCGCCGTTTATATGTCCGGAATTTACATTTTTTATTTTTTCATTTTCAGCTCCTGCATCATAAATAAGTTCTATTTCAAATTTTGATTCATCGTTTTGTAAAAAAATCAGCGTTACTTTATGCGCTTCAATATATTTTTTTTCTTTAATGTGCATATTTAATATATCGGTATAGAAGGCTAAAGATTTGTCTAAATTTACGGTTTTTATAGCGGCATGCACTAGCTTCATAATAATTTTTCCTTTTAAGATTATTTTTATTTTATTATTTTATTTAAGCGATAGATATAATATATATTTATATTGCGACTTTTAAGTTATAATTAATTATATTATACAGTAAATATGAAAAATAATCATTCACTAAAGTTAAATTTAAACGCCGTCGACCTTTATCCTGAAATTATGAATATATATGGGGACAGAGGAAATATTTTATATTTTAAATACAGAGCTTCATTGTATGGAATAAACGTCGATATGAAATCGGCTACTATAGGCGAAAAAATAGATATAAATAAAACCGACATTATGTTTATCGGCGGAGGACAGGATTCCGAACAGGCTCTGATTTATAAAGATTTAACAATTAACAAGAAAAATGAGCTTAAAGATGCTAAGGATGCCGGCAAAATAATGCTTTCGATTTGCGGCGGCTATCAGCTTCTGCTAAATTACTATCAAGCTGCAGATAATAAAATAATCGAGGGAATTTCTATCTTCAGCGGACATACAATCGCTGAACCGAAGAAACCGAGATTAACAGGAAATATAGCCTCTATTTTCGGCGATATGATAATTGTAGGATTTGAAAATCACGGAGGGAGAACATATTTATCGGAATCGCAGCAGAGTTTCGGAAAAGTCTTGGCAGGATACGGAAACAACGGAACAGATAAAAGCGAGGGGGCTATTGCTAATAATTTCTACGGCACATATATACATGGAAGTATTTTACCGAAAAATTTTATATTTTGCGATATGCTCATAGATATAGCCGTTAAAAATAAATATAAAATCGGGCTTGATGAAATAACCGCAAAAAATAATATAAATATTGATAATAATTTTGAAACTAATGCAAGAAAAGATATAAAAGATTTACAAAAAATAATAGCCGGAACGATATAAAAGACAAGATAGAAAAAGATAAGAATAAATATAATATAATATAATATAATATAATATAAGATAAGATAAGATAAGATAAGATAAGATAACTATTTTAGTTTATAGCACTTACACCTTAAATTGCAACTGTCTATAAAATGCCACTGAATATAAAATTCATTTTTTTTATTATCGGTATAACTATCCATAATTAAAGTTTATCTCATAAAAAAATTAATTCAACCTCTATAAAAAAATATATTGATTTTTTTTTAAATAATGATATATATATAAATTGTGCAATGAGAAAAGATGATTTCATATTTTTTTTATTTTAAACAAAATTTATTTAATTTTATTTTTTAAGGAGAAAGTAACATGAACAAAAAAACAAAGATAGGCTTGTCTATTCTTGGACTAGTATTTGGGGTATCTGCCGTTCTTTCAGGCTGCGCTCCAAAAGTTACTAAAATATCCTCAAGCGCTTTGCCGCCTGCAAAGAAACCGGCAGTGGCTATTCAGCAGCCGACTCAGCCCGTTATTACCCAAAAAGTCAACCCTTATTTAAGAAAGTATCCGTGGCTTGCATCTTACAATATTGCCTCTAACAGCAATAACATTCATTTTGCGTTTAACAAATCTATTCTTACTCCGTTAGACAAAATGATTTTAAAAAAAGATGCCGTATACTTAAAGTACCATCGCGACACTGCCATTCAGATTCAGGGCAACTGCGATAGAAGAGGTTCTGAAAGTTATAACTTAGCGCTTGGCTGGAGAAGAGCGAATGCTGCTAAGGCTTATTTAGAAGACCTCGGCATAAGTGGAAATAGGCTTAAAACAATAAGTTTTGGTAAAGAAAAACCAATATGCAGGGCTCATACGAGAGTTTGCTATGCTATAAACAGAAGAGACCATTTCGTACCTGCTTCAAGGTAAATTTTTTAAAATAAAAAAGAAGTAAATAATGACTATAAACCCCGGGCGACTTATGTGCATTTATAATGCAGGTAAGTTAAACGGGGTTTTTGTTTGATATATCTACTGCAGTAAAATACCGTAAAAATTTAATCCCATACTTGTACAGGCTAACTAACCTTAATTAGAACGTTTTATTTATGTCTATAGTAATAAAAATTTAACCGGCAAGTTTTACTCTTATTATTATTATATTGTTAAATAATAGCGCGCTCATGATAAAAATTAAAAACGAAACTCTATGCGAGTGATGCTCTTATATATGTTAAATAATAAGTGGCGTATACATTATTTCCGTCTGCAGTATAAGTGTTTTCATAATCTTTCAGAACCTTTTTAAGAATCGAATATCGTGAAAAAGTAGGCTCGCTCTTTAGATTATCGGCATTATCGCCAATAACTTTATCCTGATTATTTACGCTTTCGCTATTTTTACATGATCCGGCATTTTTTATTTCAGTTTTATTATGCTTTAAATCATTATTTGCATTAAAATTATTTGTAGAATTTTTAGCTCCTATAAGATTTATTCTCTTAAATAATTCAAAAGATGTTTTTGCATATTCCTTGTGTTCTACGATTTTAAATTCTTCTATGATAAATCCTTCGGAAATTAATAATTCTTTAATATAACAGGCATCAGGGAATTTATGGAGAACTATTTTTTCCGCAGCATTGCCGTCCAAATATTTATCATAGCACCGATTAAGTTCTTTTAACGTACCTTCAGAAAGAAATGAGCAGATAAATACATTTCCGCTATCTAAGTTTAAACTATTTTTAACGGATTTAATAAAATGCAAAGGCTTATTTAACCAGTGTAAAACCATATTAGAGAAAACAACATTCATTATTTTACTTTTTATCGGCATCTCTTCGCAATCAGCGTTACACAGATAAGCGCAGCCCGTTTCACCGGTTTTAATTTTAGACTGCCCTCTCTTTAATGCTCCTAATGCTATGTCAGCCCCTAAATAGTTAAAATCAAAATTATTCAACTTATTTCTATTATTATTTATCTTATTTTCAATATACAAAAACCCGTTGCAAGTTCCGCAGCCGGCATCAAGAATATTTAACTTATTTAACCGACTGTTATTATTAATAAATATTGCACTATGCCGCGATATGAGAAAAGATAAGATATCGTCTGCAATCATTTCAAGCGTGATTTTATGATATGATATCGCATTATCATATTGGTGAGAATTTGAAAAATTTTTTTTAATTTTGTTTTTATCTATTTTATTTTTATTGTTTTTATTTTTATCTATCATATATATTATAATATATACACAGCAGCAGCTGCATTAATTAACTAATTATTTAACGACCTGTTGATATTAATACTCCACTGAACGGCCAGTTGCCCTTAAGCCTCGCGGCTCAAACAGCATCCGGAAGGACGGATGATTTACTTAATTAATCTCATTAGATTATTCAAAACGTATTTGACGTCAGCATCGCTAAGTCCTGCATTTACGCTTAAACGCAATCTTGCGCTGCCTTTGGCAACAGTAGGATGCTTAACCGCTTTTAGAAGTATACCTTCATTAATAAATGTTTCTTCTATTTTTGCAGCCTTTGTTTCATCGCCTATTAATATCGGTATAATATGTGTATTTGAATTCAGAATATTTAATCCGCTATTTTTTAAAACGCTCCTGATATTTTTGGACATCATCTGCAGTTTAATAACCAATTCCGGTTTATTTTCAATAATCTTTAATGCCTGCAGTGCGATGCCAGCAGCAACAGGCGATATTGCCGTAGAAAAAATATATGGCCTGCTTTTATTTATTAAATAGTCAATAATTAAATTATCAGAAAGGACAAAAGCTCCCTCGGAAGCAAGAGCTTTACCTAGTGTACCGACCATAACATCCGGTTTCAGTTTTACGCCGTTATCGTTATAAAAATTACAGCTGCCTCCGCCAAGCGATCCTATGGTTCCGGTAGCATGAGCATCGTCAAGAATTGTAATTGCGTTATGAACTTTTGACACGGCAAGAATATCCGGCAAATTGGCAATATCGCCATCCATGCTGAATACACCTTCGGTTATAACGATTTTTATTTCATAGAAACTATATTTTTGTAATATTTTATCAAGATGCTCAGGATCATTATGCTCAAATCTTCTGAATTTTGCCTTTGAGCACAATACCCCGTCAACAATAGACGCGTGAGACAATTCATCAAATGCTATAAAAGTTTTATTGAGCGATATCCCCGATAAAGCTGAAATAACTCCAAGATTTGCCTGATAACCTGACGGATAAAGAATACATCTTTCATACCCTCCCTTAAAGCTGCATAGTTTGTTTTCCAAATCAATATGCGGCTCAAAATAGCCATACATTAAAGGAGAAGACGCACTCGACAGAGGATATGCAGAAATTATTTGTTGTGCAGCTCTTTTTATTTCCGCATTACAAGCCAATCCAAGATAATCATTGGACGATAAGTTAATAATCGCATCATTGTTTTTATTTTCATTAAGCTTTCTGTAAAAACCCTTCAGCTTAATGTTTTTTATTTCATCTGAAATAAGTTCTCTGATAGGCATATATTAAGAATATATTAAAAAATATTTATCATCAATCAAATTTAAAAATTGTTTCAGCATCATTCTCATATCTTATTTCATCAACAGGTTCCTGCTTTTTATATCCGGCATACAGAACATTGGCGGCGTTAATAACTATTCCGGCTGTTAAGCCTATATTCTTGTAAGCATGAACTACTCCAGGCGGAACAACGATGGAGGACGGCTTATCTTCTCCAAAAAATAAAACGGTTTTATTCATATACGTTTTTGAACTTTGCCTATTATCCCATAAAATTATCTTAAAATTTGACGGTCCTATAAAACAAAAATAATCCGTCTGTGTTTTATGTTCGTGAGGACCTCTTCTAACACCGGGATTTGTTAATGAAACGTAGGCCATTTTAGGAAATATGCTTTCGTCAAGTTCGTCTGTTCTGTAAAGTTCGGATAGCCAGCCTCTTTCATCTATATTTTTTACAACAGGCATCACGGTTACGCCGTCAATTTTTCCAATTTTAAAATTTAAATTTTCCAATTCTACGCTCCATATTTTATAATTATTACAATATTGATGAACTACCCCGCTCTTTTTAGGCGGTGACTTCTCTGCAATGGTCAAAGTCTGTTAAATTGTATAAAAAAAATTAAAACATTTAATTTAATCCTCTATTGAATAAATTATAATATAAAGTATAAAAAAAAAGAATATTAAAGTTATATTTTTTTAAATAAAATATTGAATAGATTTTAAAATTTTGGTATAAATATAATATATGGAAACAAAAGACTATTATAAAATTTTAGGCGTAGACAAAAAAGCTTCTGCGGATGATATAAAAAAGGCATATAGAAAATTAGCCAGAAAATATCATCCCGATGTCAATCCTAACGATAAAACAGCTGAAAATAAATTTAAAGAACTTCAAGAAGCATACGATATTCTTAAAGACGAAAAAAAGCGGAAGGAATACGATGACCTCGGAAGCAATTACTTCAATTATAAAAATGGAGGCGGCGGGTCAACCTCTCAAGGACAAAATCAATATTATTACAGCGGCAATATGGGTGGCGGACAGCAAAGTTATAACTTTAATGCCGGAGAGGGAGGGTTTAATTTCGAAGATGTTTTCTCAGATCTATTTAACAGGTCATCTAAACAAAGAGGTCCTCAAACCGGTCAGGATATTCAGGCTAAACTTAATATTTCCGTTAGAGAAAGCGTTGTCGGAATCGAAAAAATAATTGATTTTAATAACGAAAAAATAAAAGTAAAAATACCTGCCGGTATAGCTAACGGCGGAAAAATCCGAATCCAGGGCAAGGGTTCTGCAGGAATAAACGGGGGAAAAAACGGTGATTTATATATTGAAATCGGCGTTATGAGCGATAACATTTTTGAAAGAAAGGGTAACGATATTTACGTAACTAAAAAAATAAAATTGACGGAAGCCGTTCTTGGAGCAAAAGTTGAAGTTCCGACTATTGACGGCAAGATAATGCTTACTGTGCCTCCAGGAACTCAAAACGGCGCTAAGTTCAGGATTCCTAAAAAAGGCTCTCCTGATATTAAAGGAAAAATTTACGGCGATGAAATAGTAAATATTCAAGTAGAATTGCCGTCTAACATATCTGATAATGCCAAAAAGTATTTTAATGAATTAGCCAAAGAAGGTTATTAAGTTATTAAGTTATTAAGTTATTAAGTTATTAAGTTATTAAGTTATTAAGTTATTAAGTTATTAAGTTATTAAGTTATTAAGTTATTAAGTTATTAAGTTATTAAGTTATTAAGTAAAATTAGTTAAATTATTAAGTACAATAATTATATTTTCTCTATATTTTTTTATAGAATACGAATCTAATAGAAATTAGGAACGTATATTTTGACAAATAAGTCTGACTCTAAAATGAAAATACAAAAAAATTATTCATTAGATAACTGTTCAAATGACAGTTATAAATTTACAAGCTTGTCTAACATTTGTACAACATTTTGTTTGAGCAGGAGCGCTGTTTGCTTTTTTATTGATGAGGGATTAATTTCTATAAACAAAGAAAACGATTATCTGTCTATGGATTTATCAAGTATTAATAATCTTCAAACTATTTCTCATTTAAAAAACGACCTTGCTATTAATAATGAAGGTATATCAGTCATATTAACTATGAGAGAGAAAGTTATAAACTATCAGGATAAGCTTAAAATTATTGCAGATTCGCTGAAAAAATCAAATGATATTGAAGAAATGCTTGATAATTTGAAAAATTGCGGTTTTTTTGATTTTTAATTTGTTTGCCGTAAACCACCAATATAATATTAAAAACCGTTAAATTAGGTGAAAATCATGAATTTGAAAACCGACGACGTTTGTAAAGTTACTGGGCAATCCTCCGCTAATAAAGGTTTAGCCGATATATTAAGAAATTATATCTCCGAAAATAAAGAAATTCCAGATGATATTCTTTTATCAGTTTATGATTGCAACAAATCGGAAATGCTGGCTGTTTTCTCTATTGCGCTGGAACTCAAAGAAAAATGGACTGGCAACAAAATTAATTTTTGTTCAATCGTCAGCGCAAAAACAGGTCTATGCTCAGAAGATTGCGCTTTCTGCGGACAATCTTCAAAAATACCAAAAATTAATAAAAAAATAAATAAACTTCTTCCGGTAAAAGAATTAGTCAATGCAGCCAGAGCTGCTAAAGAAAACGGAGCAAATGAATTTTCAATAGTTACAAGCGGAACATCGGTAAACGACAAAAACGAACTATCAGTTATAGCCGAAGCTATTAAGACTATTAAAGACGATATAGGAATCACTGCATGCGCATCTTTGGGATTAATGGAAAAAGGCGACTTGGAATATTTAAAATTTCACGGATTGGAGATTTTTCATCACAACATTGAAACGAGTAAAGATTTCTTCGGCAATATCTGTACGACACACTCTTACGAAAATAATATTGAAACAATAAATAAAGCAAAAGATGCTAAACTTAAAGTATGCTCCGGCGTCATAATAGGTATGGGCGAATCCCGCCTTGACAGAATTAAAATGGCAAGACAGTTGAAAGAGCTTGATGTCGATAATATTCCTATTAATTTTTTAAATCCTATTAAAGGAACATTACTTGAAAATAATCGTGAATTAACCCCTATGGAATGTCTCAAAACTATTTCTATTTTTCGGCTGATTAATCCAACGAAAAACATACTTGCACAAGGTGGCAGGGAGTTAAATTTACGACAATTACAGCCATTCGCCTTAATGGCCGGCGCCAACGGATTTCTTCTGGGAAATTACTTAGTAACTTCAGGAAGGAATACTGAATTAGATGTTGAGCTGATAAACGACCTCGGATTTGAAGCATCATAATGAATAAAAAAGTTATATGTATTGATTATGGACTTAAAAGAATCGGCGTAGCTTTAAGCGATGACAGAGGAGCTATTGCATTTCCGCGTAGCTTTATAATAAATGAAAACCTTAGTAACTCCGCCGCTAAACTAAAAGATATTATTATTGCCGAAAATGTATCATCGGTAGTCGTAGGAATGCCCATTGGTCTCAGCGGACAGCAGTCATCGCTTTCTATCGAAACTGAAAAATTCATAGATGAATTTAAAAAAACTATTGAAAACCTGCTAATCAACGACATTCCTATAATTACTTACGATGAAAGATTTTCAACGGCTCAAGCCAGACGAAGTTTAATAGACAAAGACGTAAATAGAAAAAAAAGAAAGCAGACTATTGATTCTATAGCTGCTTCATTTATCCTTCAAGCATATTTAGACGGTATAAATAATAATTCAATATAGATATTTTAACTGTAAACAATAGATGTTTAGATAGCAAATGCATATATGCATGCATGAAACAGCCGGCTATATAACATCAGAAATGTAATTTTAGAGATTTATTGCGCAGTATCCGTCGAAAAAATAAAACAAAACTAAATGGTTTGTTTCAGTATCCGACATGTGCTATTTTAATTATCAAACATCCAAGAAAATAAATAAAATAAAAAAAAATTTTATTTATTTTATTCCGCTTTTTTTAATTTTATATCTTTTATTTTACGCCTTCACCCCGCAATCCTATATTAAAAATCAAAGAGTGTTATTTCGAATAAAAAAAGGTTATTCATTAAAAATGGTTTCTTTTAAATTATATAGCAGGCATCTTGTGTCTAATCCATATCTGTTCTATTTTATAGGCTTTATAACCGGTTATTCAAGATATATAGAATCCGGTACATATAATGTTTCTCTAAATGAATCCCCTGCTTCGATTTATTATAAATTTGTCAACGGCAAAATTGCTACCGCAAAATTAACGATAGTTCCTGGTATGAATATTTTTCAAATCGCGACGCTTCTTAATAAAAAACATATAGTAAAAGAAATAAAATTTATCAAAGCAAGTTTAAATAAAAATGTCTTATTAAGTATTGGCATCGATAGAAAAAGCGCAGAAGGGTATTTATATCCGGATACCTATATTTTTAAAATCAACTCGGCGCCTAAAAATATTTTAAAAAAAATGTTTAATGAATTTAAATTAAAAACTAAAAATTTAAAAATATCCTATAAAGATTTAATTATAGCTTCGCTGATTATCAAAGAAACAAACGGATGTAGAGATATGAAAACGGTCTCTTCGGTATTTCATAATAGATTAAATATAAATATGCCTTTAGAAAGCGATCCTACAAATATATATGCGGAAGATTTAAATATATTTAACAATTATGAAAAAAATCTTAATAAATACCTAAACAGAACAAAGATTAATCATAAAAATAATAAACATTACAAGACGACAAGAAATAAACCGGCCGGATTTATCAAATTTTGCTATCGTATGAACGTGAAATACATAAAAACAAAATCTCCGTATAACACTTATCTAAATTACGGACTTCCTCCGGCGCCAATTGCAAATCCGAATATTGCGGCAATAATGGCTGCAATACATCCGTTAAAAACAAATTATTTATATTTCATCGCAACAAAAAAAGGTAAAACGGTATTTGCAAAATCGCTAAGTATTCAAAATGACAACATCAACAAATATTTAAAATAATTTTATTGACTTTTGTTTTCCGTTATATCATAATAGTCCTAACAATAATTATTGCGTTTTTTTTATAATAATACATCTCAACATCTCTGATAGTAAATTTATATTTTTTTTATTCATTCGTTATGTCATTAAAGATATATCGATAAAAAAATATTATTAAGAGATCTTATTTATAATTTCTAAAATTCAAAATTAATAAACAAAATTAACGGTGGAATCAAAATGAAAAAGAAACGACTAAACTCTTTACAATTTTTAATTGTTTCCTTTGTAGTAATGCAAATTATGTTTGTAGTATTATTTAATACACCTTACATAACTTATGCATCTTCATGCAGCAAAAAAAATGATTTATTATCACAAATTAAACTTTCCGGAGTATTTGCGACATCTTATACATATAATTTTGCTGACCCCATTGCTACTTCAAAATATCCTCAAGGAAATTATAACGGAAATTATAACGATGATTTTAAAGCTAACGGTTTCACGATAAACGAATTAGATATAACATTATCTAAAAATCCGTTTTCTGACGGCAGAAATCATTTTGGTATAGGTTTTACGGCTACATTAGATACAGGCGAAAATATTCAGCATCCCGAATCATATATGGGGAATCTTTCGTATTATATGGAACCGGCATACGAAAGACCTCTTTACGGTTTCAGAAATTTGTTTATATCCTTAGGCATACCCGTCGGAAACGGTTTGAAAATAGATATAGGCATGCATAATTCGCCTATAGGCTTTGAATCGCACAATTTGTCAAAAAACTGGGAAAATACATATTCTATTATCGACTCCGTAGAACCGGGTTCGCTAACCGGAATAGCGCTCAGTTACCCGATTATTCCTAAAAAATTAAAAACATTTTTTCAGGTTTCTTATGTTTATCAGTCTATGCTGCCGATAAACAGTTACCCCACTTATGAATTTTATGTTTCTTATAAACCTTTAAAGTTCATAAATTTTCATGAAGGCATGGTTTACGGAGCAGAAAATTTTCTTATATACAATAATAATATAATACCAGATAATTTAAATAAATATTTTTATAATTATATGGATGCGGAATATAAAACGTTACATTGTTTAGATTTTGTTCTAGATTATGAAATGGGAATTAACGGCGGAATCAATAAATCTATTATTCAAAATAATAATATAAATATCGATGAAGCCGTATCTCCTAACACGGCATTAATTCCAACGTCAAACTCAACATACGGCAAATCGCACTTCTCAGGGCTTGCCTTTTACATACACCATTATGATTTATTAAAGATAGGCAGATTTTCGCAAACCGTAAGGGAAGTAAGAGTATGGGATCCAAACGGTATGTGGGAATCTTCTAGCACGCCGGGAGAAGCATTTAACTATTTTGATTCTACGCTTACGCTTGGTTTTAGACCCGCTATGAATATTTTTAAGCACGCTCAATTCAGGGTTGAGCTTGAAAACCAAATTACAAATCACAGAGTTTTCGGGGACGGTAAAAGCGTACAGAACATTATTAATTTTATGCTCATAAGAACTTTTTAACAAAAATTAATACATTGAATTATAGATC
>JAKAQK010000019.1 GCA_021822625.1 bacterium
ATAATTTTTGCCGATAAATTTAAACTGCCGGTCATAAAATTTATGCTTAGGAGGTTTTTAAATTCTTTTTTGTTAGATTTTAAATAATAAAATTTGGCAAGAATTTTATTAGACGGCAATAAACTATTTCTTAAAGAAACGATATCTCCAGTATTTATAGATTGTTTTTCTACATTAGGAATATTTAAGGCAGTTCTTGTAGAATTGTAAGCAACTTGTCTGCTCTCGTTATGTGATTCGATGCTCTTAATCTTAGTTCTTACGCCTTCCGGCATTATCTCAATTTCGTCGTTAACCGAAAATTTGCCATATTTTAATGTACCTGTTACAACCGTACCTATACCCTTTATGGAAAAAACCCTGTCTATTGGTAAAAATGGCTTCGCATTTAATTTTAAGTCTAAATCAACCGAACTTAATAGTTCGGAAGCAAAACCGTCCAACCTTTTAATTAAATTATTAATCCCTTCTTTTGTTTTTGACGAAACCCTTATTATATCTTTATTATTAATATTTATGCCATTATCTTTATAAAAATCTATAATTTCTTTTTCTCTTTGAATTATAGTATTATTATCGACAGTATCAATTTTTGTAAGAACCGGAATTATAATATTGACGCCCAATATTTTTAAAATATTAAAATGCTCTATCGTCTGCGCCATAATACCGTCATCCGCAGCTATAAGCAAAATAACCATATCCATTCCGGTTGAACCCGAAACCATTGTTTTTATAAACTTTGCGTGACCCGGAACGTCGACTATCCCAGCATGAATTCCTGACGGTAAAACCATATTGGCATAGCCTAAAACTATGCTGATGCCCCTTTTTTTTTCCTCTGCAAGCCTGTCCGTATCTTTTCCGGTAAGGATTCTTATAAGCGATGTCTTACCGTGGTCTATATGCCCTGCCGTCCCTATAATAATAAATTTATTATTATGCATCTTAGCTTTATACTTATTTTATATTAATTCTATATCTATTTTATATTAATTCTATATCTATTTTATATTAATTAAAAAAGGAATAAAAAAATAATCCGGTCCCTTTCGAGACCGGATTACCTTTAGGAGGAGTGTGATGTAAAGCTTACAGTTTTAAAGTTAAGAAGTTAAGTTTATAATCAAACTAAATAATTAGCTATCTATTTATTATTTGTTCGATATAGCAATTAAATTATATTTAGTTAGCTTTAATATTTAACAAAGAGCGAAAACCAATTTATTTTGAATAAGCTAAATATAGCTTCATGCTTCCGCGTCTAACAAATAATAAATACTGGTTCTCTTTCTCCGCATTTCTTATTTCCTGTTTATAATCAGTTATGTTGTTACATACTGAATGATTTATTTCCTGTATAACATCACCCGGCATTAACCCCATTTTCTGAGCAATACTTCCTGGTATAATTTTTGTAACAATAACACCGTGATGCACATTTTGAAGTCCATATTTCTGCATATTTGCGGTATTTAAAGGAATAACGGCTATTCCGAACTTATCGGTTATAACCTTTTTTGCTTTAAATACATTCTTAGGACTTTTCCAGTTCCCCACAGTAATATTAAGATTTATTTTTTTTCCGTTTCTTAAAATCTCCATAGGAACGGTGGTTCCAGGTTTAGTATTACCTACGAGCCATGGCAACTGCGACATTTCTTTTACTTTATAACCGTTATATTTAATTATAATATCTCCGCTCTTCAATCCTGCCCTTGACGCCGGACTGTTAGGCAATACCGACGATACCAATGCTCCGTATGTCGTATGGAGATGAAACGCTTTTTCAAGGGACGGACTAATTGCCTGTATTTCAATACCAAGCCATCCTCTCGTAATTTTTCCTGTTTCAAGTTCCGGCAAAACCTCTTTAACTACGTTTATAGGAATTGAGAAACCTATACCGGTTGCGCCTTTTATTATTGCGGTATTTATGCCGACGACCTGTCCTTTCATGTTGATTAGAGGTCCTCCGCTATTTCCCGGATTTATTGCAGCGTTGGTTTGTATAAAATCTTGATAAGGACCGCCTATTGCGCGTCCTTTAGCGCTTATAATACCGTCTGTTACGGTCCAGCCTAAACCAAAAGGATTACCTATAGCCAGAACCCATTCTCCGATTTGCGATTTCGCCGAATCCCCAAGTACTGCCGCCGGAAGACTTTTGTTTACATGAATTTTCAATAATGCTAAATCTACATTTGGGTCTTTACCGATGACGCGCGCTTTATAAGTCCTGCCGTTATAAAGTTTAACATATATTTTATTAGCGCCTTTTATAACATGATTATTTGTTATAATATATCCGTTTTTACTTATAATAACTCCGGAACCGAGGCTTTCTTCGGTATAAGTAGATTGTGGCTGATTATTGAAAAAATTATGAAAAAATTGACCGAACGGGTTCGGTTTATTGCCAAACGGATTCTGATACATAATAGAAGGTCCGCCTTTTATCTGTTGAGTAGTTCTTATGTTAACCACAAAAGGTTTATCCTGTTTAATTAATGCAATAAAATTACGGGGCCCAGTTTGGGCCGGCATCTCAGAATTTTTTGTCGTGTAAATCAAAGGCGGATTTGCTGCGGCATTGGATTTTTTAAGCAGATGCAAATTTGCCGTAATAATAACCCCTGCTATTAAACCGATAAAAACTGCAACAGCTGCACCAATAATTTTAACGTCTGGTTTGAACTTTAATTTCATAATTCTGAATACCTCCGTGAAGTTAATTTAAAAATAAAATATACATTAATTTCTAATCAATTAATTTAATTAAATAAATATCCGCTCATGACATAATTTTATTTTACATTAATCTTCTTATTAATATTTTAATTTTTAAGTCAATGTAAATATATGCATTTTTTATGCCAACAATAAACAAATCAAATTTTAAATACTTTAATACATCGTAAGCGTAACATAATATGTTCCTTTTTGCATAAAATAATATAGTCAAATGATTATATATACGTATCTTCTGCTTATTTACATAAACATTTTACATAGCCATTTTACATAATGCTCGTATAAACCAAGTTATCAATTTTAACATGTAACTTTTAACATGTGATATGGCAAAAAAGCAAAAAGCAAAAACTATATTGTCATTATGACAAACATATAACACAATATTATTGTCATAGTGACAAACATATAATATATCATCGTCATTATGACATTTTTTTCTTTCTATTCTTATTTTTTATTAAAAACAACTTTATTGTTATTTTCATCGTAGTCCGCAAGTATCGAATCATCGGAAACAATTTCGGATGAAAGGAGCTCCAATGCTAATTTATCTTCAATAAATGTTTTTATAGCCCTTTTTAAAGGTCTTGCTCCAAAAACGGGGTCATATCCTTCCATAGCAATAAATTTTTTTAAATTATCGGTAAATTCAATATCTATATTTTTTTCTTTTAACAGCGCAGTCAAATTTTTTAACTGAATTGCAACTATTTTAAGAATATCTTCTTCTCTAAGCGCATGGAATATGATAATATCGTCTAATCTATTAAGAAATTCAGGTTTAAAATAATTTTTTAAAAGCCCCATCACATTATTTTTCATTTCTTCATATTGCCCGCCGGTGTAATTTTGAATCATATCCGACCCTATATTGGAAGTCATAATTATAATGGTATTTTTAAAATCTACCGTTCTTCCTTGACCATCCGTAAGGCGACCGTCATCAAGAAGCTGAAGAAGAACATTAAAAACATCCGGATGCGCTTTTTCTATTTCATCAAATAATATAACGCTGTAAGGTCTTCTTCTTACGCTTTCCGTGAGCTGTCCGCCTTCTTCGTATCCGACATAACCTGGAGGGGCGCCAATTAATCTTGAAACCGAATGTTTTTCCATATATTCAGACATGTCTATTCTCACTATATTGTTTTCATCATCAAATAAAAACTCGGCAAGCGCTTTAGCAAGTTCAGTTTTTCCGACGCCCGTCGGTCCTAAAAATATAAAAGAACCCATAGGCTTTTTGGTATCGGAAAGTCCTGCCCTAGAACGCCTTATAGTATTTGCAACGCTGCTTATAGCTTCGTCCTGAGATATAACCCTGTTATGCAGATGTTCTTCTATCAGCAAAAGCTTCTCCTTCTCTCCTTCAAGCAATTTTGTAACAGGAATTCCGGTCCATTTTGCAACCACTTTTGCTATATCTTCGGAATCAACCTCTTCTTTTAATATTCCACCGTTTTTCTGCAGTTCAATCAAAGAATTATTGTATTCGGCTAAATTTCTTTCTAATTCATTCAATTTGCTGTATCTAATTTCTGCAACCTTTTCGTAATTTCCTTCTCTTTCATATTTTTGTTCTAATGTTCTTAGAGAGTCTATTTCTTTTTTAACATCGCCCAACTTTTTGATCAAATCTTTTTCATTCTGCCATTTTGCTTTTTTGCCGTTAAATTCTTCTTCTAAATCCGCAAGCTCTTTATCTAAAATATTCAATCTTTTTTTAGACTCGGCATCTTTTTCCTTTTTTAGCGCTTCCTGTTCTATTTTAATCTTGATGATTTTTCTTCGTATTTCATCAATTTCCGTCGGTAATGAATCTATTTCTATTCTCAGTCTGGCTGAAGATTCGTCTATCAAATCAATTGCTTTATCCGGCAAAAATCTGTCGGTAATATATCTATGCGAAAGAGTAGCTGCCGCTATTATTGCCGAATCTTTAATCCTTATGCCGTGATACGCTTCATAACGCTCCTTAAGTCCTCTTAAGATTGCTATCGTATCTTCTACGGACGGCTCATCCACAAAAACCGGCTGAAACCTCCTCTCTAAAGCTGCATCCTTTTCTATATATTTTCTAAATTCGTCAAGCGTAGTCGCTCCTATAGCCCTCAATTCGCCTCTTGCCAGAGCAGGTTTTAAGAGATTGGACGCATCCATAGCGCCTTCCGTTTTACCGGCGCCGACAAGCGTATGAAGTTCATCTATGAAAATTATGATTTTTCCTTCGGAAGATGTTATCTCCTTAACAACAGCTTTAAGCCGGTCTTCAAATTCACCTCTGTATTTAGCTCCGGCTATTAGCAGCCCCAGGTCTAACGATAGAACGGTTTTGTCTTTTAGAATTTCAGGTACGTCGCCGTCGGCTATTCTTCTTGCCAGCCCTTCTACTATTGCGGTTTTACCGACGCCCGGGTCTCCTATCAGCACCGGATTATTTTTAGTTCTTCTTGACAAAACTTCCATAAGCCTTCTAATTTCATCATCTCTGCCGATAACGGGGTCAATCTTTCCGGCTCGCGCCATTTTTGTCAGATTTACCGTATATTTTTCTAAAGCCTGATATTTATCTTCAGGATTCTGGTCGGACACCCTCGTATTGCCCCTTATCTCTAAAAGAGCCTTGAGAACCATATCTCTGTTAAGTCCGTTGTTTTTTAAAATATCAAAGGATTTTGTATTCCTTACGTCAAAAAGAGCAAGGATTAAATGTTCCACGGAAACATAATCATCCTTCATATTAGTCTTATTTTTATCTGCAAAATCTAATATTGGCCGCATCGAAGAAGAAAAATTAGGCTCCAAAGCGCTTCCTTGAACGGATGCAAGCGACGACAGAGCGCTTTCAACTTCATTCAGTATGTTATTTGCATCTGCGCCTACTTTTTTAAATATAGAAACCGCCATGCTATCGTCGTAAGTGAGAAGGGCAAACAGGAGATGCAGATCGGTAACTTCCGGATTTTTTGCTTCTTTTGCCTTATTTATCGTTAATTCGATAACTTCTTGCGATTTTATAGTAAAATTATCTAATCTCATTTATGATACCCCTTGTAATATATCCTTCCGATATAATATCCGACATTTTATTTATTTATTTATTTTCCATTTTTTATTTTTCATTAACATAAAACATTTTTAAGTCATACAGTATATTTGTCAATAATTTCGATTCGTTTTCATCAAGGTTGCCTTTTGTTTTGTTAAAAAGCATGTCAATCGTATCAATTAAATATCTTGCTGTTTTTAAATCTTTTTCATATTTTCCCGTCATAGGATTGGGCATCTTTCCAAGGTAAAATAAAGCCTGAGCGTTAAGAGAATAAACGAAAGTTGAAAAATCGGCCGTAAGTTCATCGTCAATAATATTGCGACCGTTATTATCGGCATCCGTATTGCCGCCGCCGTTGACCCGTCCTTTTTCTTTACCGTCTATTATTTCGTTTTCTTCAAATGTACTTGTATGCGAAAAATTTTGTGTATTATCATGCAATTCTGTTTTTGTTTCAGGACTTGAAGTCTTTTTTTCTTCATATGCTCCGCTATTTGCGGCAGATTCCGATGAGTCATTCGATTCTTTGACAGATTCATTTGATTTAAAAGATTCTGCAGATTCATTTTTTTGTTTGCCGCCGCCGCCTGTCATACCGTCTTTTGAAAATAATCTTTTATCTACGACTTTAAAACTTTTTTCTTCTGAATTGGAATCATCGTTCTGAGCGTTGTCTTTACTTTTAATGCTATTTTTATTATTATCGTCTGCAGAATTTTCAAACATAATCTGGCTCTCCTTCAAGCGTTTCTTTAATTATCTCATTTTTATTATTATTTTTATTACTATTTTTGTTATTATTTTTATCAGATTTTCCGTTTTTATAATTTTTATCGGCTTCGACGCTAACCTCGCCGTCTTTTAATTCTGCTATAAATCTTTCGCCGTCGTTCCATTTTAATGTAATTGGAACTTTTATTATGTCGTCTATCTTTCTTTTTAAAAATCTTGCTCCGTATTTTGCGCTAAAACCAAGTTCGACAAGTTTATCAAGAGCATCATCTTCCACAATTAACGATTTGCCGTAACCTGTCATGCTTTTATTAATGCTTTCTAAATGCAGCAATGCAATCTTCTTAACTTCCTCTTTTGTAAGCGGAGAGAAAATTACAACGTCATCTATTCTATTAATAAACTCAGGAGAAAAATTGTTTTCCACTTCTTTATTGATGGTAGACTTTATAGACTTAACAACATCGGTAGATTCAATAAAGCCTAATGGTTTAGTAAATTTTGAGAATTCATGCGAACCGAGATTTGAAGTCATTATGATTATAGAATCTGAAAAATATACTCTTTTTCCTCTGCCGTCAGTCAGAAATCCTTCGTCAAAAACTTGCAGAAATAGATTGAAAACCATATCGCTTGCTTTTTCTATTTCATCCAGCAAAATTACGGAAAAAGGGTTATCCTTTACCTGATTTGAAAGAATGCCTCCCCTTGTAGAACCTACTATTCCTCGAGGCATACCTATCAGCTTATCAACCGCCAGCGAACCGTCTTTATATTCAGACATATCAATCCTTATTAAATTTTTTGGAGAACCGAACATATATTCCGCAAGAGCTTTTGCGGTTTCAGTCTTACCTACTCCGGTCGGACCCAAAAAAAGCAGCACCGCATCAGGTCTGTCATAATTGCTCTTCAAAGGTCCTTTATTAAGCCTTATATGTTTGGCAAGAGATTTAATCCCTTCGGTTTGTCCGATTACTCTTTTAGAGAAAAAATCTTCCATATCCTGAAATCTTTCAAGAACGTCGCGTTTAATTAAATCAACCGGTATATTTGTCTCTTGCGACACGACCTGATAAATATTTTCTTTTCTTACTACTTTATCTTCGGAATATATTTCCGCTTTGACGCATCCGGTATCTAACCAGCCGATTACCTTATCCGGAAGTCTTAAAGACCTGCTGTATCTTGAAGACAGATTAAGCGATTCGTCAATTGCTTCTTTTGATATTTCAACGTTATATGTGTCTTCAAATCTTCTTTTTAATCCATACATAATTCTTTTAGCGCTTTCGAGAGACGGCTCTTTAACGTGAACTAATCTGAACCTCCTTGCGAGAGCCTCATCTTCGGCAATAACTTCTTTATATTCAGATAAAGTCGTAGCTCCTATCATCTGAACATCGCCGCGGGCAAGCGAAGATTTTAGAATATTAGCTGCATCGCTGGGAACGCCGATTGCAGAACCGGCTCCTATAATTGAATGAACCTCGTCTACAAAAAGTATGATATTTTTTCTTGATTTTATCTCATTTATTATTTTTTCCATTCTATCTTCAAACATGCCTCTAAAAACAGTGCCTGCTATAAGAGAGTTCATTTGAAGGTTGACGATTACTTTATTTCTGAGTCTGGGCGGAACATTATAAGGTTCCAGCTCTATCTTCCTGGCTAATCCTTCTACTATGGCTGTTTTACCGACACCTGGTTCGCCCACTATCATAACTGAATTTGACCTGTCTATATGGCATAATATCTCCATAACTTTAGTAATTTCGGCATCTCTGTCAAAAACTAACGGCAGCTTATCCATAACCGCCAGTTTGCTTAGATTAGTAGCATGCTGCCTTAAAGTATAAGGAAGGTCATATTTTCTTCTATTTTCATCGCTTCTGTTTTTTCTTTCCCTTATTTTTTGAAATACTTTATCGGCTATAACAACCGAGTCAATGCCTATACTGCTAAAAACTTTCGCTATAACGGAATTAGATTCTTGAAACATTACCATAAGAAAATCGGTAGAATCTATTACATTTCTTCCCGAACTCTGAGCGTAATCGTAAGCGCTTTTAAAAATGTTCCTGGTCTGAAGCGGTATTTTAAGACCTTCTCCTATATACTGCTCCTGGGACATCATATAATCGTTTAATAATTTCAAAAGCTTTTTTTTATCTATTTTAAGGTCTTCGAATATGTCGTTCATCAAATCTTCATCGACTATAGTAAGAGCATAAAATATATGTTCTAAACCGAGATAGTAATGCTTTCTTTTTTTTGACTCTTCTATAGATATAGTAAGGACTCTAAATCCGCTTTCCGAGAGTTTGTCTTCGTAATTGTCAATGCTAAACATAATATTTGTACCGCCTATTTTAAAATTTTAGTATTTTGTATTAAATTATAATAAAAATATTAACTTATTAAATTTTTTAATTTATACAGCTTTATACAGCTCAGCTTATATAATTTTAATGAAAAACTGTATAGTTTAATTTGAATAACTTTAAATAACTTTAAATAACTTCGTTCATCATGATAATGATACGTTCTAAATAAATGGCATAATTGATATTGCCTATATTCAGGTATAAAAAATTGTATTAATAAATTTTTATTCTTTTCGAATTGATGTCGATATTTTTTGGGATAATTATCTCCAGCACACCGTCTTTAAAAGAAGCGGTTATACCTTCAGGATTTATATTTTTAGGTAAATAAAACGAACGCTTAAAAAAACCGTACGAACGCTCCATTCTTTGATAATTTTGTTCTTCTTGAGACCTGCGTTTAGTCCTCACTCCGTTAATTTGAATAAAACCGTCGCCCAATTCTATATTGAGATTCTCTTTTTTTACGCCGGATAATTCTACCTGAATAACTATTGTTTTTGCAGATTCGTACATATCGGCAAACGGTTTAAAACAATAAGAATCGTCGTCATATTTTTTATTTTTGACATTAATAATAAATTTTAAATCGTTATTTTTTTGTTTTTCGAAGTTCATTTTGAAATACCCCTTAGTTCAAATGATTTGTATGCCATGTACGCTCGTTTAATATATCTTATTATAACAAATAAAAGCTGAAAATCCAAATTTTTATCTTTAAATTTTAATGATTGTGATATAATATTTTAAAATTATAAAAAAAACAAAACATAAATTAAATATTAAATTTGCAAAAAGTATTTCGAAAGTAATAAAATATCAAAAATATTCAAATCTAATTCAATAATTTTAAAATATATACAAATAAATATTAAAAATATCAGAACCTATTTAAACCTATCTAAATCATAATAAAATATATAAAAATACAAATAGAAATATTAAAAGGACATGTCCAGAATGCAACATAGAAATGTTAACGGATTTTCAAATCTCATATCTTGTTTAAATCGCAATTTGTTTAATATATACAACATTAATATTCTCCGAACTCTAATTATTATAACTATTTTTTTATTTACTTTTTTATTTTTATCGGAACTGCATATAAAAAATATTTATGCATTCAGCGTTAAAGCTAATACGTTCGTCGTCGTTCCAAAAAAAAATGAGCAGCTTATACAAACTATAGGTATAAAAAAAGATTTAGCTATCGCGCTTAAAAAAACTGTCGCCATGCTTATAGGCAAAAACACTTCAGATAATAAAAAAAATAAAATAATTTTAGATAAAGCTATATATTCCAGATCTAATAAATTTATTTATTCTTTTAAAATTGTGAAATCAAAAAATTATATGAATCTTTTTTATATAAATCTTATATGCAATATTAATGTAAGTTATTTAAAAAAAGAACTCGCAAAATTAGGTTTTAAATTACAAAAAATAAATAATAAAAATAAAATTATATACAACGTCTACAGATTAAGATTCACTGGTCATTTTAAATATGCATACGCCGACAAATTTATACAGATGATGATAAAATATTCACCGGATTTAAAAAATATATACATATCTTCTTTTTCCAATGATTATGTCGGCGTGAAAATAAAATATGCGGGCGGCATTTTAAATCTTTTAAAAAATATAAAATTAAAACTCTCTACATTTCTTAAATATAAAGAATATATAGACAAAAATAATATTATTTATATTAACATTGGAAAGGCAAAACACAAAACAAATTAAGGACGGATATTAGCTTACTTAGTAGTGTGCGGCAACGTCTTTACTTTAGACGTATAATGCAGCTGCATCACCGCGCCGTTATATTACAGCCGTTCGTCATTTTATTCTATTGCAGCCGTTCGCCGTTATATCACAGCCTTTACTTTACATTACCTCAGAGCTTGAAAAATTGAATCCTTAAGCAAATCCAAATTAATATTATTTTTAGCTGATACCGGCACAACTATGCCTCCTGTAATTGCTTCAAATTTATTTTTCAGATAATCCGCCTGTTCCTGCGGTATAAGGTCTATTTTATTTAATGCGGTTATAATTTTATTCTCCCCGGCGCCTATTTTTTCTAAAATCTTAATAACCTCTTCGGCTTTTGCAATTGCTCCATTTTGCATAGGGTCGACAACGTGAACTAAAAGCGATGAAAAAACTGCTTCTTCTAATGTGGATTTAAACGATTCTATTAACAATAGCGGTAAATTTTGTATAAAACCTACCGTATCGGATATAATAACTTTTTTGCTTCCATTTTTATTATGCATCACCTTCATTTTAGTGCCGAGAGTAGCAAAAAGTTTATCTTCGCCGTGTTCTTTAGAATGGGTCAGCGCTTGCAAAAGCGTGGTTTTTCCTGAATTGGTATAACCTGCAAGCGTAACGGTATCCAACCTTTGTTTTCCTCTGTTCAATCTCTGCAAAGAGCGTGTTTTTTTAGCAAGTTCAAGTTTATCTTTAATATGTTTTATTTTAAGCCTTACTTTTCTTCTATCTGTTTCTAATTTAGTTTCTCCTGGACCTCGCGTTCCTATACCTGCCCCTGTTCTTGAAAGCATATCGGCGCTTCCTTTAAGCCTCGGCAAAATATATTGCAGCAAAGCCAGTTCAACCTGTAATTTGCCTTCAGCCGTTTTGGCGCGTGTTGCAAAGATATCAAGAATAATCCTCGTTCTGTCTAAAACATTTACTTCAAAAAAATCTGATAGATTTCTTTCCTGAGCAGGCGAAAGATCGGCGTCAAATAAAACTATGTCTGCATCGTTAGACTGTATTATCTCTTTCAATTCGTCAGCCATACCTTTTGTTATATAATAAGCAGGATTAATCGTCTTAACATTTTTTAAAACCTGTCCTATATTTACGGCTCCGGCAGTTTTTGAAAGCATACCGAGCTCTTCCAGCGAATCTAAACTTGATTCTTTTTTCCCCCTGTTAATTCCGACTAAAAAGGCTTTTTCCATATAATATTTCTGATTGAGTTTAAGTTAGTTAAGTTTTAATTAATTTTTAATTAATAAGGTTAAATTATAAACGGTTATATTAATTAAGTCATGCCAAAAAAATATCCATATTTTTTTTTATAATACCGAATCTTTCATCTTCGTCTATAGTTTCAATAAAAACCGCGTTTACCGATTTTCTAAACCACGTTATCTGTCTTTTTGCATATTGCATTGTTGCTTTAACTATTTCGGAATAAAGTTCGTTTTTAGATGTTATAACGCCGTTTAGATACATAAGAGTTTCTTTGTATCCTATAGAATTAAACGGTTTTAAATCAGAACCGTAACCCATATTAAGAATTTTTTCCGTTTCTTCTATTAAACCGTTATGTATTATATCTTTTGTACGCTCTTCAATCCTTTTTCTTAAAATTTCTCTATTCGGTATAAAAATAATATTTATAAAGTCATAAGCCGGTTCTTTGAAAGGATTTAAATTAATAAAATAGGAGAGCGGTTTACCTGTATAGTAAAAAACCTCCATCGCCCTAATTATTCTGCTCTTATCATTAGAAGAAATTTTCATAGCATATTCAGGATCTACTTCTCTTAATTTTTTATAAAACTTTTCTGTGCCTTCTTCTTTAATTGACTCGGATAGTTTTTTTCTGATTTCATCGTCGGTTCTTGCAGGAATAGGCGATAATCCATAAATCAAAGCCCTTATGTATAATCCGGTTCCACCGGCAAATAACGGCATGTTGCCGTTATTTGCAATGTTTAAAATCGCTGATGAGGCGTCGTTAGAAAAATCAAAAGCATTGTAGCTTTCATCTGGAAATTTTATATCGATAAGATGATGTTTTACCGTTAAAGTCTTTGACTTCTCAGGTTTAGCGCTGCCTATGTCAAAATATTTATAAAAACAAAGCGAATCATAATTTATAACCTCCAAAGGATAAATTTGCGCTAAGCGGAGAGAAGAACTTGTCTTGCCGGAACACGTCGGACCCCCTAAAATAACTATTTTTTGTTTTTTACCGTTTTCCATTAAAAATTAAAATGCAACATCTTCAATTTTTTGCAATCTTTTAAGCTCTTCCATTTCCGATGCGAAAGAACTGTCGGTTCTGCCCATAAGAAGATAGGCGAATTTTTTGCCTTTTTCGACTCCCGGCTGGTCAAAAGGATTAATTCCAAGCAAATTTCCGAGTACAGGCACCATCTCCATGCAGATAAAAGAAAGTTCGCCCATAGTAAATTCATTAATTTTGTCCACCGTAATCCTGAAAGACGGTCTGCCTTTCATTGCAAGCGCCAACTCGACGCCGCTCAGTTCATTTAATAATAATTCCGAAAGTTTTTTACCGTTTAAATAAGCATACTTTTCAAAACCTTTTGAATTAATATTATAATCAAATCCATAATCTTTGAGACATATAAAGCAAGACAGTTTATCTTGCGGTCCGTCCATATAAAGCTGCAATTGCGAGTGCTGGTCCGTTGCGCCTGTCGCCTTTACCGGCGTTGGAGATTTTAAATCCTTGCCGAGACTTTCCGCAAATAATTGTCTAAACCATCTTCCAAATTCATTAAGATAATCGCCATAGGTATCGATAAGAAACATATTGCGGTTTTTTTGAGTATAATAAAGATATATTATAGATGCAGCGGTATAAACAGGATTGGCATCTAAAGGCTCTCTATCAAGTATATCGTTTCTGGCAGAAATTACGCCGCTTAAAAATTCCTCGATGTTTAAACCCATACAGTAAGCAGGAAATAAACTTCCTGCGGTAATTATAGAATATCTGCCGCCGACATTCGCAGCAATATCTAAGACTGAAATATTATTTTCATCGGCAAAATTTCTTAAAAAACCGCTTTTTTTATCTGTTATAAAAATCATATGTTCTTTATAAGCGTCTTTAAATTTATTTTCTAACTTTTCTTTTATAATAAAAAACTGAGATACTACCTCTATGGTGCTGCCGGATTTAGAAACAAAACAGAACAAAGTTTCATCAAGGTTTAATTTTTCAATATTATTGCTCAAATAAGCCGGGTCGATATTTTCAGAAAATAATACATTCATTTTTTTATTTACGGTCTTATCTATCGTCTGTTTCAAGGCGTTCTGAAGAAAAATAGCCCCGAGGGAAGAACCCCCCATTCCGAACACAAATAATGTTTTTATACCCTTTGAAAAAAACTTCTCTGCCATATTTTTAACGTCTCCAACCATATGCTTGTCATCAGGAACATCATATAAACCTATCACTCCGTCCTTTCTTAATTTTTCTAGATTTTCTTTAGCATTGGACAATTTGCCTTTCAATGATTTTATGTCGTCATATGAAATTCCGCCATCCCCTATCGCAGGCGCAAAAGCAAACTTAAAATTAAATTCAACCATGTAAACCTCCCTCTGTAAATGAAGTTATTAATTAGATTGCGTTAATTCTTTTTTATGCACTAGTTTATATCTATATCTATCTTATGTAAACATAGTTAATTAATACATTTGATTAACAATTTGATTAATTATGTTTTAATATTATATTCAGATTTTATATATTCAATTTCTTCTTCTTTGCTTTTAATTATGCCGTCAATCTTTAAAAGCTTTAGCCTATTTAAAATTTTGCCTATCTCTGGTCCTTCCTTGAAACCCAGCTTTTTTAAGTCTTCTCCCGAAATATCTAACTTAATATTAATAATTTCAAAAAGATAAATCTTTAAATATGCATTAATTCTATTAAGAACGCTATCACTCTTATTATTATATCTCATTATAAAAAAAATAATCGAATATAAATTAAAAGATTTCATGGCTAAATACAGTCTGCTTTTGAAATTCGTATTTTTTTCCGCATTAATATGTAACATATTAATATTATCAATATCTTTGCAGATAACCTTTTTAATGGATTTGTTTTCCGCTTTTATTAATAAAAATAATTTTTTTATATTTTCGCCGAAGTTTAATCTTTCAAGAATATAAAGTATTTTTTCATCTTTTAATCTGATTAGAAGCTCCATTAAATACAATAATTCAATATTTATTTTTATTGAATTCGCATTTTTAATATTCATATCATTTATTTTCATCGCATTAATGTTTTCTTTATTTGACTGATAAAAATTACGTATTCTTTCAAAATTTTTTTTATTGCCGGGTGTAAATTTTAAGTCTTTGTCAATGCTTTTCAAAGCGCCTAACCTTTCAAGTCGCAAAAAATAAATTTCAGGATGGTTTTCTTGGAAAATTAAATTAAGTTCATTGCTTATCCTCTTTCCCGAGATATGAGCCATCACTCCTTTTAACAGGGCGTCTGTTAATAATTTTTTGGTATTTTTTTCAATCCTAAATCCCAATCTTTTTTCAAATCTTACAGCTCTGAATATTCTCGTAGGATCGTCTATAAAACTTAAAACGTGCATTACCCTTATTTTTTTATCTACAATATCTTTTATACCGTTGTGATAATCTATTATTTTAAAAAAATTATCCGGTCCTAAATTAAGCGCCAAAGCATTTATCGAAAAATCTCTTCTTATTAAATCATGTTCTAAGTCTGAAAATTTTACCTCAGGCAGCGCCCCCGATTTAACATAAAACTCTTTACGGGCTGAAGCAAAATCTATATTGATAATATTTTCACTAATACTTGAAAAGACCCCTGAAAAAACTCCGGAAAAAACAATAGTTGCGGTTTTAAATCGTTCGTGCTTTTTTATATTGTAAATATAAATATTCTTTTCAAATTTATGTAATTCCTGCTTTAATATTTCTGCAAAAATAGTTGCATCTCCTTCCACGCATATATCGATATCAACGGGTTTTTCTAATATATTGCAGGTCTTATAACAGTCATGAATTTTATAAATCAGCAAATCGCGCACAAAACCGCCTACGATGTAAATTTTAAACCCGTGCTCTTCCGCAATTTTACCGAAAGTTCTATATAAATGCATATACGCATGACTGCTTAAATGTATATCATCGTCTGCTATATTTATATTAAAATTTAAGTTTGCGTTTAACATTCGTTAATTATTGCAGTATATGCAGTATGTAAATTGTTATGCGGTTACACGGTTAGAATATATATATTATAGCTATCCATTAAACTATCTATTTAAACTATCTGTTTGCCTGCCTATATATTGATTGTCGTCTGGGGTTACCTAACTTTACTTTTTTATATTTTCTTCAGTTGTATCAGCCGCATTCGCATCTGTGTTTCTCGGATGATACTTTTGATGCTGCTCTTTCAAATGCGTTATGTCGGTATGGGTATAAATTTCGGTAGTAGAAATATTAGAATGACCTAACATTTGTTGTATTGAACGTAAATCCGCTCCGCCTTCAAGAAGATGCGTGGCAAAAGTATGTCTTATAGTATGCGGCGTTATATTTTTGTCTATACCGGATTTAAGCGCCATTTTTTTTACTATTTTCCATAAACCTTGTCTCGTAAGCGGTTTGCTTTTTTTTGTGACAAAAAGATAATTGCCGGCGCCTCTTTCTATTTTACTACGTTCTTCAAGATATTCTTTAATATATTTTGCCGCCGAAATATTAAACGGGACGATCCTTTCCTTTGAGCCTTTCCCAATCACTTTAACAAAATTCATTTCAAAGTTAAAATCTTCAAGTTTTACGGAAGCAATTTCCGATATACGCAGCCCGCTAGCATATAAAAGTTCTATAAAAGCTTTATTTCTTAATCCCTCAAAATTATTTTGAAATTTAACCTCCAACATTTTATTAATTTCGTTCTTAGTGAGAAATTCCGGTAATTTCCTTCTAACAAAGGGATATTCAATATCTTTGAAAGGGAATTCATCTATTTCAGAATTTCTGTATAAAAATTTATAAAAACCTTTTATAGATGAATAAAATCTTGCTCTTGTTTTAGCGGATAGATTTAAGGCGGATAAAGAAGAAAGGAAATTCTGAATCGATAAAGGCGCTACGGATAAAAAATCTTCATTTTCTTTATGCAGATAATTAAGAAAAAAATTTAAATCTTTATAATATGCCGAAAAAGTATTCTGACTGTAACCTTTTTCAATCTTCAAATATGTTATATATTTGTCAATGAACGCTTCTGCCTCTTGCATTTTTCTTTTATGCAAAGCTTCGTTTTGCGATACTTCCTGCCGTATTACTTCCGTATTTTCAGCCATGTTGATATGCTCAAATCTATTATTATAGTAATATGCATTATTATATTAATATATGCTGTACATATATACTGCTATAATATATTATAATACATTAATAAATGTAGATTTTATTTTTTTTATCTTTAAAATATTTTTAATCTTCTTGCCTTTTTCATCTTTTACATAAAAAGTATCTGAGGCTTTATTACCCATAGTCGTTATCTTTGATTCAAATATATCAATCCTGAAATCATTAAAAACTTTTGAAATATCATAGAGTAAACCCTTTCTATCTAATGCCGTAATCTCGATAACAGTGAATTCTTCGCTTAAATTATTATAAAAATCGCATGCCGAAGAAACATGAGGAGTGGATTTTTTATAAATTTTATAACTCTCAATCTTTTTATTAAACATATCCGATATAGACATGGACGTAAGGGTACCGTTGAAAATTCGACCGATAGCGTTCGATATTTTATCCCATTCTATATCAGAATTAATATCTTTATATATATGATTAATAAAAAATGTATCTATAAAATTTCCGTCTTTTCTTGTATTTATATCGGCACTCATAATATTAAAATCATAATATGATAATGTTCCGGTTACATCCGAAAAAATATTTTTTCGTTCCCTGCCGCAAATAGTGAATTCAAAATAATTCGCTTCTTCGTTAGGCGACACCGCATAATCAAATATATGCTTATCATTAATTCCGGATAATAGTTTAATATGAGATACAATTTTTTTCGAAGAATTTCTTTGAATATATTTTACAGGATAATAAAAAGAATTTAAATAACTCTTTATATATTCCTTTACCGTTTCAGAATCAAGATTATTTCCGCAGTTTAACGATTTAACATTAAAATTAATCGTTTGATTTTCGTTCATCTCTGAAACTATGTCGTTATAAATTTCGTCTACGTAAAATGAAAAATCCTGATTGTGATTATAATAGTTCATGCTGTCTTCAAGATACGAATATGTTTTGTCGTACAATTCTACAAGGAGCATTTTTCTCCATGAATTAAACCTGCCAGGCGCTACGGCAATCGAATCGCATAGGCTTATAACGAATAAAAATTTTAAATGTTTTATATCCTTACAAACATCTGCAATCATTTTGATGGTTATCGGGTCATGCATATCCCTTCTTTCGGAAGTAAGGGGCATTAAAAAATGATTTAAAATAAGGAAATATATCATTTCGCAAGACTTTTTTTCAATACCGAGCCTTTTTGAGATTTTTACGGCAATTTTAGAACCTATCTTTTCATGATGCGGAGCGTATCCTTTGCCGATATCATGCAGCAGCATAGATAAATTTAATATCAGCATATCTTCGTCGTTAAGAGCGGATACAATATTTTTTAAATCTTTATGTATCTTAAAATTTACAAATTCTTCCAGAATATGAATGCCGTTTAGGGAGTGGGCATCGACAGTGTAAATATGATATACGTCGTTAGTCGAGAGGGAATTAATCTTTTCAAACTCGGGTAACAATGCGTCAAGCAAATTAGTTTCATGCATCAGCAAAAGAGTTTCATATGCTCTTTTTTTGCTTTTTAATAATTCAGTAAAAAATACTATCGCAGTTTTATTATTGACGATACTGTTTTTATGTAAAAAATAAGCCCTTTTTAAAAGATTGACGGATTCCATATCGAGTCTGTATCCGGTTTTTAAAAAAATTTCAAGCAGCAGAAAAGAGTTTTCCGGGACGGATAAAAACTTTTCCTTGTTTTTGATATATATATATCCGTTTTCTATTATTATATTATTTTTATTTTTGGCGTCGGCAATGCCGAATTCGTTATTTATTTTTTTTATTATTTTATTACTGCCGCCGTTTTTATTATTAATATCCAATCTGTAATTTAATAATAATGGCTTTTTTATCAATTCATTTAAAACAATTTTTGAACTTATATGTAAATTTTTAGAATTTAAATAATAATCATGCATAAATAATTCTATCTTATTTAAAAATTTAATGTCTCTGTAAAAAAATGCCGACGCAACTTTTTCCTGTATATCAAAAGTTAATCTGTCAATTTTTTTGCCTGACAATAAATGCATCATTATTCTAATTTTTAAAATAAATTCCTTAGATTTTATAAAATATTTTGCGTTATTAAAATTTAAATCTGCATCGCCGTATAAATTCTCGCTATTAAGAATATTACTGTAAATATTATGATAATGCAGAAATTTTAATGATTCGACAGGTTTATCCGAAATGTAATAAATCCATTCGCACCAAGAATAATCCCTTAGACCGCCTATGCCGTCTTTTACATCGGGTTCTAACAGAAAAATATCGTTATCGACCAGCACGTTAATAAGTCTTTTTCTTCTGAGGCTCTTCATTATTTCAGTTAAAAAAATATCTTTTGCTTTAATTTTTTTGAATTCAAATTTAAAGTCGTTATACAGTTTAATATTACCGATAATATATCTGGCATTTATAAAAGAAGTATATGTATTTAAATCTTTCTCCATTAGCTCGATGGCTTCTTTTACTGTCCTCACGCTTTGCGAAAGATCCAGCGCAGCGTCCCAAAACAGATAGAAAAAATTTTTTAATTTTTTTGTCAGAATTTCTTGGTCGGTCTCATTTTCTGTAAGAATCATTAGGTCAATATCGGAAAAAGGGCACAGTTCATAGTTCGAATAGCTTCCGGCAGCAATTATACAGACATCGTCTGAAAAAATATTTTCATTAAACGCATCTATTATTATATTGTCTGTAACCGAAGAAATTTTTGCGGTAATGTCGAATGACGATAAATCAAGCAGGTCTTGTTTTAAAAATTTTAATTCGGATGAAATCTTAGATTTAACGATAGAGGAGGTTAACAAAGCAAATTATGCCCTATACATATTGTTCTGTTGATTAATTATGCGTTAAAACTATATTAAAAAAGCCGTTAATGCGACGTCCTATAAATATTGTTCTGTTGTTCAATTATGTTAGTCTATTTTTTGTTTTTGATTTTTATTATTAAGCGCATCTTTTTTATTTTCTTTCTTTATTTTAAATAAAATAAAGAAATGATAAACCAAGGCTATAGCTATACCAAGTATAATTGAAGCAAATACAACAACAGAGAGCGGCATTTTAATAGATTCGTAATTAAATAGCGTGACCCTTACAAGAGAATGATTATATATAGTAAAAACAAGAACAAATATTACAAATATAACTAATAATATAAAATTAAGAATTTTTATCATATAACTTAAATTTCCATTTTCTTAAAATAGTCAATTAATTTTGCGTACGTATCGTCAAGGAGTTCAGATACGACTCTTAAATCGGAACATGCCGAATAAAAACTGACATCCCCTTCCCATCTTGGAATAATATGAAAATGCAGGTGTTTTTCAATGCCTGCGCCGGCAGCCTTGCCGATATTTAGTCCGACATTAATGCCGTCGCATTTATACGCTTTTGTCAAGATATCGCAAGATTTAGAGATGACCTGTATAATTTCGGCGCCGGCTTCGTACGTTAATTTGCTCATTTCTTTACTGTGGACATATGGTATGACAAGCAAATGTCCGCAATTGTAAGGAAACATATTTAACTTGACGAAACAATATTTGCCTCTGTAAAGCATATATTTGTTGTCAAATGATTCATCGTCGATACAAAACACGCATTCATTTATTTTAGATTTATCCTGCATAAGATAATCCATACGCCATGGAGCATATATAGTTTTCATAATTTAATTATTTAATTTTTGTTAAATTATAAAATTATACTACAAATTTAATCTCAAAGAAGTTATAGCGTCTAATCCTTGAAAACTGCTCTCCGTTCCAATTTTATGGATAAATGTTTCAATGGCTTTTTTAATAAATGATTGGAAAATAGGCGATTGTTTTTTAATCGGATAAATAACAGTCGGCTTGCCTTTAATATTTGATAATCTCGCGGCTAATGCAACAGCATCTTGAAAGTCTCCGAGTTTATCGATAAGATGCAGCTTTAAAGCCTGTTCTCCGGAATAAACCATGCCGTTTGCATACTTTTTAACATAAGACACTTTTAAATGCCTTGCTTTAGCAACCGCATGAACAAACTGACCGTAAACGTTCATAACAACTCCCTGCATCTTTTTTCTTTGGGCAGGCGTCATTTGTTTAAACGGAGTGCCTATGTCTTTATATGGTCCGCTGACGATATAATTATAAGAAATGCCCAGCTTTTTAAACAGCTTGTAAACATTAGGCATTTCCATAATTACGCCTATTGAGCCGGTCAATGTTCCTGGTTCTGCGACAATTTTATTTGCGGCAGACGATATATAATATGCTCCGGATGCAGCAACCGAACCCATAGATACGACTACTTTCTTATATTTTTTAAACTTCATGAGCTGTTCGTACATAGCTTGCGAAGGAGCAACTTCTCCTCCGGGGGAATCGACTTTTATAACAATTGCTTTAACATATGAATCATGTTTGTAATGATTTAACAGCGATATGAAATCAGAAGAAGAAGTTATAGGACCGTCTAAATTTATTACGCCTACAGCATATGCGGAAGTACCGCGTACTACATTATAACCTGCAGACTTTGATTGAAAATTAAACAAAATAAAATATATTCCTAAACCGAAAACGGTTACGAAAATAATCAAAAAAACAAATCCCGTAATAAACGGATGCTTCGAATTACTCATATTATGAACACCTGCATATTAAAAATGGAATATATTTTGCAATAATAGGTTATAACAATTTTCTCATATTATTATATTAAATATTACATATACTATATATTCCATTATATTTACATGATAATAATATTAGTCTTTACATAATAACCTTAACAAAATATTGATTTAATCGAACCAACTAATTAAATATAACACAACGATTTTACATTTTTATTAATTTAATGCTATTCATAGCAGCCGATAATATATTAATTTTAACAAACTGCCAAACTAAATGATTAATCGTATAATTCTAAAAAATTTAACGATTAAACATCTATAAGAAAATAGTCTAACCTACATTAACCATTAACAAGCGAAAGTCCGATTTTCTGATCGTCGGGTTCTATTGAAATCACTTCGGAAACTATATTGGAACCAATTTCAATATTATTATCTTTAATAAAATTTTCAGGAATTTTTGAATTATGAATTAATCCTTCTATGCCTTCTTCAAGACATACAAAAACGCCGAACTCAGTAATATTAGATATTTTCCCTTCAACTTTTGCGCCGATA